>JAWOIG010000154.1:0-12441 GCA_046484775.1 Clostridia bacterium
CGGTGAGCGTAAGAAATGAAGTGCGTTCCTACAAGAACCTCCCACAGATACTTTATCAGATACAGACAAAATTCAGGGATGAGATAAGACCCCGATTCGGAGTCATGAGATGCCGGGAGTTCATTATGAAGGACGCCTACAGCTTTGACAGGGATGAGGACGGCCTTGACGTATCGTACCGCAAAATGCACGATGCTTATTGCTCGATCTTTGACAGGTGCGGGCTCGACTACACGGTTGTGCAGGCGGATTCGGGGGCGATGGGAGGTTCGGGCTCCGAGGAGTTCATGGTGAAAAGCAATGTGGGCGAAGCTGCAATCGCTTATTGCGATAATTGCGGTTATGCGGCGAATGATGAAAAGGCGCAGTGCGTCGAACCATCCGGCCCGGCTGTTTCGAAGCAAGCGGGAATGTTCGAAAAGGTCCATACCCCGGGAATCGGAAGCATTGACGACCTCTGCGGCTTCTTTGATTGCGGGGCTGAAAAATTCGCCAAGACGCTTATATATCTTGCCGACGGCAAGGTTGTTGCCGCGGTCATCAGGGGCGACAGGGATTTGAACGAGACCAAGCTGCAGAATCTTCTTGGAAGCGTAGTGCTGGAAATGGCCGATTCTGAAAGTATCAGGAAAGCCACCGGGGCGGAGGTTGGCTTTGCCGGACCGGTCGGCCTTGGGATCAGGAAGATAATTGACCTTGAGGTCAGGCATATGTCGGACTTCATTACCGGCGCCAATGAAACCGATTATCATTTGAAGAACGTCAACCCTGCCGATTGCGGCGACGCTGAATATGCGGATATAAGGAACATAGCGATAGGGGACGGCTGCCCGGCATGCGGAAGTCCGGTAAAAATGGACAGGGGAATAGAAGTAGGACATATATTCAAGCTCGGGACCAAATACTCCGATGCACTCGGCTGCACATTTCTTGACGAGAACGGCAAGGAAAAGCCGATGGTCATGGGAAGCTACGGGATAGGTGTAGCGCGTACTATGGCCGCCGTCATTGAGCAGAACAACGATTCCGGGGGAATCATCTGGCCCGTTGGAGTCGCACCGTATACGGTCATCGTAATACCGGTCAACACCACTAATGAAGAACAGGTAGCCCTCGCCGAAAAACTTTATTCGGAAATGATTGATGCAGGGCTTGACGTATTGATCGACGACAGGAAGGAACGCGCCGGGGTCAAGTTCAATGACGCCGACTTAATAGGGATTCCGATCAGGATCACAGTGGGCAAAAGGGCGGCTGAAGGAATCGTGGAATACAAGATACGAAAGGACGCCGGCAGCATCGACATCGCATCCGGGGAAATATTGGGCAGAGTCCGAGCCGACCTTGGGTTATAGTCAAACCGTATATTTCAGACCCGGAAAAGGACTGTTAACAAATTGTTAATATATCTTGGGTAGGCCTGATGATATACTGTTTGTAAGAAAGAGGTGGTTCATTTGGATGAAAAAATGACAAGGGAACAGGCATTTGAAATCCTGCAGATCGACCCTTCCACGCCAACGGATAAAGTCAAGATAAAATACGAGAACTTCATGAGACGCGCGAAATTCGACAATACGTTGGATGATCGTCTTATAACAGAGGCCTACGATACAATAATGGGAATCGACTGGGGCAATTTCGAGCCTGACGAAGCGTATGCCCGCAAGGGCATAAACAAGAAGAAAATAGAGAATTTCTTCTATCTGTATAAGCGGAATCTCGCTTATGGCGCGGTAGTTCTTGTGATGGTGACGGTAATTCTATTGATGATATTTGTGGGACGCGTCAAATATGATTATCAGATTATACTTATAGGATCACTCAATATATCAGACCAGGAAGTCATGGCCGACTACTATGAAGAACTACTTGGGGTTGAGAATGTTATGATAGACTACATTCTCATGCCGACTGATTCGGCCGATGGCGCGCTGACGGACGAGAGCTTCAATAATCTATTCGCAGAACTGAGCGGAGGCGATTCCGACCTGTTCATAGTTAACCCTGAGTTTGCAAAGTTCCTGTCCTACGACGGAGCCCTGCTGGACATGACGCCTTATCTTGCCGACATGGGGATTGCAGCTGATGATCCGAACCTGCTTCGCTGGTATATGGAGAGCAAAGGGGAAATAGCCGCCGCATATAAGTTCGGCAGCCAGAGCATCTTCAACAGCGGGACTACGGGAAGGGTTCCCGAGTATTTCTGCATGCCTTACCTGGCTGAGTTCAGCGATAAAACCGCTGCCGTTATAAAAGATTTGATTGAACAAAATAAAGGAACTGAATAAGGAGTAAATTCAAATGGAAGCTGCTGAAATCAAGAATTTTTCAAAAATGGTAAAGGACAACATAGGAAAGGTCATTGTGGGCAAGGATGATGTAATCGACCTGGTGCTTGTTTCCCTGTTTTGCTCGGGGCATGTCCTTTTGGAAGATGTGCCGGGCCTGGGAAAGACGGTGTTGGCGAAAAGCCTTGCAAGATCGGTGGACTGCGGATTCAGAAGAATCCAGTTTACACCCGACCTCCTGCCGTCGGACCTTACGGGAATAAGCATTTACAATCAAAAGGAATCCGATTTTGTCTTCAGGATGGGTCCGCTGTTCACGAACATCGTGCTGGCGGATGAAATAAACAGGGCGACGCCAAGGACGCAATCCGCATTGCTTGAGTGCATGGAGGAACGTCAGATAACGGTCGAAGGGGATACCAGGAAACTTGATTCGCCATTTTTTGTTATCGCCACCCAGAATCCGCTGGAGACACAGGGAACTTTTCCTCTGCCCGAAGCCCAGATGGACAGGTTTTTCATGAGATTGTCAATAGGATATCCTGATATCGAGCAGGGACTGGCAATATTGAACAGATTTGAATCCGAAGAGCCTTTTGACGACCTTGGGCATGTGGCGACAGCCTCGGATATAATCGAGGTTCAGAAGGACATGAAGAATGTGTCGATAAGCGATGATGTAAAGAGATATATCATGGACATAGTCGAGGCAACCAGGAACAGCACAAAGCTTGCGCTAGGCCTGAGTCCCAGGGGAAGCCTGGCATTGATGAGGGCGGCAAGGGCATATGCGGCAATCAACGGAAGGGATTTTGTAATTCCCGAGGATGTCAAGAAAGTATGTGTTTCCGTAACAGCCCACCGTGTTATGCTTAAGGGACATGCGATGTCGTCCGGAACGCGGGGAACCATATCGGCGATTGAAGAAATTCTTGCATCGGTAAAGACGCCCACGGAAGAAATCGAAAGGGAAGACTGATGGAACTGGTATTTGTAGTCATTCTGCTGATGATCTTTTTTCTGTTTGAGATCATGTTTTTTAAGATTACGCTCATGCGCGGCTTGAAATACTCGCTTTCATTCAGCAAACTCGAGGCCTTTGAAGGCGACGAGATGTTCATCGATGAAGAAATCTACAATAAGAAACCGGTGCCGATACCGTGGGTCAGGGCAGACATACATTCGTCAAAATGGCTGGAATTTGCGGATGCAAGTTCTTCCATTGTAGACGAGAGAAGATTTGTGACAAGCGGATTCATGCTGCGCTCATATCAGCGGACCAAAAGGCGATGGTATATGAAATGCACGAAACGCGGCATATTCGACATTGACAACGCGACGGTTACATGCGGGGATGTCCTTGGGCTGATATCGGATTCAAAAGCTGTCCCGATCAACAAAAGGCTGGTTGTATATCCCGGGATGATTGATGTCAATGAGGTTTTCTTTTCAACAAGGGATATTCTCGGGGATGCCGTGGTGAAAAGATTCATTATGGACGATCCTTTCATAGTCAAGGGTATACGGGAGTACATTCCGGGCGATTCCGTTAACAGGGTGAACTGGAAGGCCACGGCGCGCGCCGACAAGCTTATGGTCAATGAAAATGACTTTACGACCAAGATCGGAATAACCGTCCTCATGAATGTCCAGTCGGATTATGAGGAATTTGATTATGTCAAGAACAAGGATGTCATAGAGCTTGCAATCAAGGTTTCCGCAACCGCACTGAACAGAGGATATACACAGGGAGTTCCCGTCAGGTTCGGAAGCAACGCCTGCACGGGTGATGATGAAGAAAATATGATCCTTACCGAATCCGGAACGGGACAGGAGCATATGCGGCATATGCTTTACACCCTGGCGCAAATCAGGATGAAGAATGTAAGGAGCTTTGAAATTTTCCTGGCGCAACTGGAAAACAAGATCAGCAATACCCAGGTATATATCATAACTTCCTTCCTCAGCAGGGAAATACTGGATGAGGCGGGAAGGCTGGGCAAACTTGACAATACCGTAAAGGTACTGGTGCTTGACACCCCCTCCGAGGATACACCCGAGAGTCCCGATGTGGAAGTATTCCATATGAGGAGAAAGCCATGGAAAACCGAGGGTGAAATCTGATGGCAGGGAACAGGACGAAGTTGATACGAAAAATAATACCATTCATAGCCATCGCCGGAAGCTGGGGGGGTATCTCAACGGCTGCAATGCAGATGGCGGGCAGTGAAAATGTATTTTTCAAAACCGGGATCATTCTTCTCATATACATATTGGCGGGAACCATTGCAGGATTTGCAGCCGTGCTTTTTTTCGAGAGACAGGGAAGGGATATCATTGCCAGAAATGAAAAGGGAAATATTTATATAATCAAGCAGCCCGTGTACTTCTTAACAGCCGCAGCAATGGTGGTTGCCTTTATAACGAATATGAAGCCTGCCGGCTCGACCGGTATGACGGCGGCTGTCTTTTTTGGTTTTGCGTTCTTTCTGGGTCTGTCGAACGGATTGTTCGACTACAGGGAAAGTGTTTCAAGAAACATACTGTATCTTGGAGCGATGCCGATAGGATTCAGTTTTGTTTACGGTTATTATATAAATGGCGGCGATCAGGCGATAAACATGGTGTGGCTATATGGTTCGGCATACCTTTTCAGCTACTTGTTGTTTGTCAACAGGATGAAGCTGAACTCAATCATATTCTTCAGGAAATCGGTTAATATCGAGGACAGCAAGAAAATCAGGATGTTCAACGACTGGCTCATCATTCTCCTTTATATGTTTTATCTTGTCCTGTTCAACTTCAGGAAGCTTCTGAATATGAGTTATGACATCATACTAAGGATAATCAACTGGTCCCTGGCGGTCATGTCGGCGATCATGGAATGGCTTCTGGCTGAAGGAGATAAGATGGAGCGGGAGGACCTCAGCGAAAAGGAGAAGCTGGATGAAGTCGTCTACCCCGAGCGTCCTTTGCTGGAGAAAATACTGAAGATAATCATGTATACGCTTTTTGCCGCGCTTGCCGTCGCGATAGTCGTTGTTCTGGTTACCACTATTATCAGGATAATTAAGAAAATCGCGGAAAAACTGCGAAACAATTACAACAGGTCTATGAGCGAAAAGAAAGTCGAATCCAAGGAATATGTTGAGGAGAGCGAAATAATAAGGGAAACGACAGATAGGGGCAGCCTGAGACGCAGAAAGAAGAAATTCAGATACAGTTTGAAAAAACTTGGAGACATACCGTTGGCCGGCGATAAAGTAAGGTATGTATATGGATTTGTTCTGGAAAGACTGTATCACAGGCATGTTGACATTGAACCAAGCGACACCCCCGAGGAGATTATCGGGAAAATAAGGCGGATCAGGAATGGCGGTAATCTGAATCAGATGGGATTTGAGGAATTCACGGAAAAATACAGGAAGGCCAGATACAGCGGGAAAGACATCGAACCTGATGAAAACCTGGTTGATAAGGCGGAGAAATTTGAGAAGGCGATATCCGGATTACAGACGGATTCAGATAAATTGGCGTAAGGCCGCCATTCCCGGGAATTGACTTTTCGGAAAAGCGTCAATATAATGTTTAGGCAGGTTTTTGCCTGCTTTTTTGGCTAGAAGGAGCTTATATGAAGAATGAAAACAGCAGTACAAATATATACCCGATGATACCGCTCAGGGGAATTACGGTATTTCCCCATATGACGATACATTTTGATGTCGGCAGGGGCAAGTCGGTTTCTGCCCTTGAAAAAGCAATGGCAGGGGATCAGTTGATCTTCCTTGTAACACAAAAGGATGCGGTAATCGAAGAGCCGGGAATCGATGACATCTACAAGACGGGAACGTTGTCCAAGATCAAGCAGTTGCTCAGGCTCCCCGGCAAGACCGTAAGGGTTTTGGTCGAGGGTATCGAAAGAGGAGAGATAGTTTCATATGTTTCATCCGAACCGTTTTTTGAGGTTGAGGCGGCGACTTTCGATAAAAATGACAGGATGCCCGGAAAGAGGGAGGAAGCACTGCGCAGGAAGGCCGTCGAGGCATTCGAGTCTTATGCAGCCCTTGCGGGAAGAATATCCCCTGATACCGTCTTTGCCATCATTACTACCGAAGATACAGGCAAATTATCGGATATGATAGCTGGAAGCATGACGCTTAAGACCGATCAACGGCAGGAGCTTCTTACGGAAAAGGACAGCGTCAAGAGAATAACGAAACTTCTGCCCATAGTCCATAATGAAATACAGATACTGGAGCTTGAACGGGACATATCGTCCAAAGTCAAGGGACAGATAGATGAAATGCAGAAACAATACTATCTGAAGGAACAACTCAAGATAATCAGGGAGGAGCTTGGGGAGGATGAAGGCGAGACTGAGGATGATATACAGGAATATTTCAACCAGCTTGATAAGCGCGATTATCCGGTTGAAGTTAAGGACAAGATTGAAAAGGAGATTGGCCGGCTCGTCAAGATGAGCCCTATCTCAGCGGAAGCATCTGTTCTTAGGACATACATTGAATGGCTGATAAACATGCCGTGGGACAAGACCACGGAAGAAAAGCTGGAACCCGCACATGCGAGGGTTATACTTGAGAGAGACCATTACGGGCTCGACAAGGTCAAGGAAAGAATAATAGAGTACATAGCATCCAGAAAAATGGCGAAAGACTTCAACAGCCCGATATTATGCCTCGTTGGCCCTCCGGGCGTGGGAAAGACCTCGATAGTAAAGTCCATTGCTGAAGCTGTCAACAGGAAATATGTCAGGATGTCGCTTGGCGGAGTGCGGGATGAAGCGGAAATAAGGGGCCACAGAAGGACCTATGTGGGCTCGATGCCTGGAAGAATAGCCAAGGCCATAAGCCACGCCGACAGCATGAATCCTCTTATACTGTTTGACGAAATTGATAAGATGAGCAGTGACTTCAGAGGCGATCCGTCATCCGCCATGCTTGAGGTTCTTGATTCGGAACAAAATTATTCGTTCCGCGACCATTATCTGGAAGTCCCGCTGGACCTTAGGCAGGTAATGTTCATCACAACCGCGAATACATCGGACACAATCCCGCAGCCATTGCTCGATAGAATGGAGGTAATATATATATCGGGATACACCACCGAGGAGAAGGAAAATATAGCGAGGAAATTCCTGATTCCCAAGCAGATGAAGAAACACGGCCTGACAAACTCCCGGTTCGGAATATCAGACAGCGCGCTGAGAGGAATAATCAGCAACTATACAAGGGAGTCAGGAGTCAGGACTCTTGAGCGCGAAATAGCCTCTGCCTGCAGGAAAGCCGTGACTAAGCTTGTGGAAGACGGTGTTCCATCTGTAAAAATAACGTCGAGGAACATCGAGGATTTCTTTGGCCCTAAAAAATTTGAATATGAAAAAGCCCTTGAAACCGATGAAATAGGAATAGCGCGCGGGCTTGCATGGACTCCGGCGGGAGGCGACACCCTATCGATAGAAGTCAACACAATGCCCGGAAGCGGAAAGCTTGAATTGACAGGCCGCCTTGGGGAAGTAATGAAAGAATCGGCGAAGGCCGCATACGGATATATCAGATCCAGGACCGACAAACTAGGAATAGACGAGGATTTCTATAAATCCACGGATATCCATGTCCATGTGCCCGAGGGGGCGGTTCCAAAGGACGGCCCGTCTGCAGGCATCACACTTGCCACGGCGATTATATCGGCGCTTACCCAGATGCCGGTCAGTAAGGAAGTTGCCATGACGGGTGAAATAACGCTTAGGGGAAGGGTGCTTCCGATTGGCGGACTGAAGGAAAAGCTTACCGCAGCCAGAAGAGCTGGAATGAAAAAGGCAATAATTCCATATGCCAATAAAAGCGAGCTGGTGGAGATCAGTGACGAGGTAAAGAATTCGCTGGAAATAATACCCGTGAAATCCATGGACGAGGTTCTTGACATAGCGATAAAGCATAAAGACAAATAAAAAGCACGGTGCAAGTGAATGCGCCGCTTTGGGGAGTTCCATTGGATTTTTTATTGGCAACCGCGATACTTATAATGTTCATAGCTGCAACAGTGCAGGGTGTTTCGGGATTTGGCAGGGCGCTGATAGCGGCGCCTCTTACAGCCTTGATATACCCTGCGGACGAAACGGTCGTAATCATGATTATAATAGGTTTCGTAGGCGGACTCGCAATGGTTGCGCAGACATTCAGGCACTCGCATATCAAAAAAGTAATTCCCATGATATTGTTCGGAATACCGGGGGTGGTTGCAGGCGTACAGGTACTGTCCATGTTGCCTGTTAAGGAGCTGAAAATAGCCATGGGAGTTTTTGTAATCATCAGTGCGGTAATCCTGGCAACGGGAGTGCGGGTGAAAATCAAAAACGGCAGGCTGGCTTATTCCATAGCAGGGTTCATAGGCGGATTCACCAACGGCGCATTGTCATTCGGAGGTCCGCCGACTGTATTGTTTCTTCAGAACCAGAATGAAGAAAAGAATGCATTCCGTGCGAATCTTTCCATATTCTTTGTAATAATAGGATTGGTCGGAATGATCAGCCTTTTTACAAAGGGCATGGTTACGAATGATCTATTGTTTAAGTCGTCAGTGCTGTCCTTGCCATGTATTCTTGGCACGATTTTCGGCAATCTCCTGTCGCATAAGCTCAATGAAGATGCGTTTAGAAAAATTGTGTTTGCCATACTCTTCATATCGGGAATAATGGCAGTGGTTCTTTCTGTGGCATAAAAAGCCTTAATGCATGTCCGATGAGGCCTGTTCACAGGAATTCATCCGAAAAGACACAAAAATATGCATTTGTAAAAAAAATTTTACAAATGCAGCTTCGTGCCTTATACTTTACTAAATATATTTCAAAAACTTTAAAAAAGGAGGATGCTGATGAAAACTGTAGCAGAAATCAACGAAAGAATCAAAAAAGGCAAGGCTGTAGTAGCTACCGCCGAAGAGATCATCGAAATCGCAGAAGAACACGGTTATAGGAAAGCGGCTGAGATGGTGGATGTTGTAACAACGGGGACATACGGACCAATGTGCTCGTCGGGCGTATTCATCAACTTCGGTCACTCCGATCCTCCTATCAAGATGCAGCGCGTTCTGTTGAACGATGTGCCGGCCTATGCGGGACTGGCGGCTGTCGACGCATATATCGGGGCAACCGAGCTTTCCTCAACGAGGGGGATGGAGTATGGCGGCGGTCATGTCATAGAGGAACTTGTGGCCGGAAAGGATATCAGGCTTCATGCGGAAGCACATGGAACTGATTGTTATCCCCGCAAGGAAATCGACACAACAATCAACAAGTACAATGTAAACCAGATATATATGTACAATCCAAGAAACGCATATCAGAATTATCCCGCGGCGACCAATTCAACCAAAAGAACGATACATACTTATATGGGAACCTTGTTGCCGGAGTTCGGAAACATAACCTATTCAACTTCCGGAGAACTGAGTCCTCTTCTGAACGACCCCTATTACAGGACTATCGGACTGGGGACAAGCATATTTCTGGGAGGGGCAAGAGGGTATGTCACATGGCAGGGCACACAGCATAATCCGGGACAGAAGAGAGCCGGAAACGGCGTGCCGACTAGCCTTGCCGGTACCCTGGCAGTCAGCGGAGATCTGAGGGATATGTCGACCAGATATGTAAAGGCTGCAATATATGAGAAATACGGAATCAGTCTGTTCGTCGGAATAGGGATACCGATACCGATAATCGATGAGGAAATGCTTGCCTTCACGGCGGTTAGAAACAACGGGATAATTACAGCCATATCCGACAAGAGCGGGAATGTAAGGCTTGATGAGACCTTCACATATGAACAACTGCAAAGCGGAAGCGTTGAATTCAAGGGCAAAAAAGTAAAGACCGCTCCATTGTCAAGCATAGGCAGGGCAAGGGAAATCGCCGGGGTTCTCAAGGAATGGATTGAAGGGGGAAGGTTCCTGCTCACCGAGGCAGTGGAGCCGCTTCCCATGGAAAATAAAATCAACAAACTGGAAATAAGGGGGATCGTCTGATATGAAGAAAGTAAAAGTTAAGCTGCATTTCCCAAGAAAATGGCTGAGCAGACCCCTTATATCGGAACTGATAACAAAATACGGCATCGTATTCAACATACTTCACGCCGATATAAGCTATGACAGCGAGGGAACCCTGATAGCCGAGATAAGCGGCGATGATGATGCGGTGAACAATGCACTTGCCTATATAGATTCGGTCGATGTGCGTTATCAGCTGTATAATAAATCAATAATCATCAGGGAAGAGGAATGCATTGACTGCGGGGCCTGCACGGCCGTCTGTCCTTCTGAAGCCCTGACCATGGATTCCAACAACAAACTGAGATTCGACAAGGATAAATGTCTGGTGTGCGAGCTGTGCATCAAGGCTTGTCCGCTGAAGATAATCAGCACTGAATTTTAACCTGCCGGGGCGGCGCCGGCAGGAGCCGCCCTGGTTCAACGGGGTCTGTATGTATCAGAAGAGAAGCTACAGGAATCTTTTCGGAAATGAACTGGTTATGTTTGATGTCTGCATAGGCGAGACCGACCTGAGGCTGGGCTGCGACAGGGACTTGACCGATGTTGCGCTAAGGAGCGTCAGAAAGGCAAGGGCGGTTATATCAACGCACATTGAGAATCACCCTGTCTTCAGGACCTCGATGATTCCTCTCGAAACAAATCCGGTATATCATCCGATTATAAACAAGATGATTGAAGCGGGAATCGCTGCCGGCACAGGTCCCATGGCTGCCGTTGCCGGAGCTATAGCCCAGTATACTGGCGAAGCCCTGCTTGAATATTCCATACAGGTTTTTGTCGAAAACGGAGGGGATATCTTCTTCGCTTCGAACAAAGACAGGGTAATAGGTATTTATGCGGGAAACTCTTCGCTTACAGGAAAGCTGGCAATCAGGATCGCATCAGAAAGCTTTCCACTCGGCATATGCACATCATCAGGCACAGTGGGCCACTCATTCAGCATGGGCAGGGCGGATGCCGTAACGGTGCTGGCCCGGGACACAGCGCTTGCGGATGCGGTCGCAACTGCGGCGGGAAATATGATCAGGAATCCGAAGGACATAAAGGAAGCATTGGAATTTGCAATGGGAATCAAGGGTGTTGCAGGAATACTGGCCATAATTGGAGACAAGCTGGGCGCCGCCGGAGAAATCGAACTTGCGGCTCCCGGCAATCAGGGATAAAATATAAAAAAAGGAATTGACTGGAGATATATGAGAAGCAGAATCAAGACTTTTGGAAGAATTGTCATTAAAGTAGGAACTTCTACGCTGACTTATCCCAATGGAAAGATAAATCTTTCCAATATGGAGAGACTGGTTAGGAAAATAGCCGACCTTTCCAATAAAGGAAAGGAAATAGTACTTGTTTCCTCGGGAGCGGTAGGCATTGGGATGGGGCGGCTCAACATGGACAAGAGGCCGGTCCTGACAACAGAGAAACAGGCCGTGGCAGCGGTCGGGCAGTCGGAACTGATGCATCTTTATTCAAAGTTATTTTCCGAATATGGCATCATAGTCGGCCAGATACTTCTCACGCGCGATGTCTTTGCGCGCGAGGTTCCCAGAACAAATGCCAAGAATACTTTTGAGAACCTTGTTTCAAAAGGAATAATACCCATAGTAAATGAAAACGACTCGGTCTCTACTGAGGAATTGGAGTTCGACGAGCATAATTCATTCAGCGAGAATGATACGCTGGCTGCACTGGTGTCGGTTCTGACCGAATCTGACCTTCTGATAATACTTTCGGATATCGATGGATTTTATACAGGAGATCCCAGAAACGATAAATCCGCCAGAATTCTGAAAACCGTCACTGACATAAACAGCGAAATCGAGAGGTTCGCGAGTGGAAACGGAAGCATCAGCGGAACAGGAGGAATGATAACAAAACTCAATGCTGCCAAGCTTTGCATGGAAAACAATATAAACATGGTAATTGCCAACGGCGACGACATGGATAATATAGACGGGATAATAAGCGGAAGAAACGTAGGAACATTTTTTGCGGCCGACGAGGTCGGGGTCATCCGCGAGGATGGCGGCGAGCGCCGCCTCGCCGTCGCCGGCCGTGGACACCTCGTGTCCCTCGCGCACGAGGTACG
>JAWOIG010000056.1:0-15969 GCA_046484775.1 Clostridia bacterium
TATGCCCGCAAGAAGCACTATTCCAAAGGCAATGACGGCCAGTCCGGTAAATATTCTTTTCATAGTTCCTCACCGGCCTTCCAAAGTCCTTTTACGGACGCAACGAATATGAAGGTGACCAGGCCCGAACCGATGACGGCTTCGGTGACGGCGACGTCGGGAGCCCTGAGCAATGCAAAGGCAGCCACAGCAGTCATGCTGAGCACCGAAAGGAATATCACTCCGCTTATCAGTTTTTTGGAAAATACGGCGGCCAGCGCCATTATGACAAGCATTGCCGATATGCCCGTTTCAAGTACTGCAAACCAGTCCATGTCATTCCACCTCCTTGTCGTAGTAAGCCCCGAGCTCGTCGATTGAAGTCTTCCCGCTCGCCTCGACCCCGCTTCTGTATGCCGACCTGATGAGGGTTGAGCTTCCGACCGGATTCGTCAGGACTATAAAAAGGATTATAAGGATTATCTTAAGCAGCCATTCGGGGTGGACGACCCCAACGCCCATCATCGTAAGCATTGTTCCGAGAGTGGTCGCCTTGGTGCCTGCCTGTGCGCGAGTATAGATGTCCGGCATTCTGAGGAGCCCCAGTCCTCCCGCCGCATAGAATATGGCCCCGAGAATAATCAATATGTAATAAACTATGTTCATCGCCTGCCCTCCATGTACCTGGCGAAAACAATTGTCTCAAGAAAAGCCAGGACCGCGAACACAAGCGCGATGTCCAGATAAAGGGCGCTTCCGAGAATGCCGGAAATAACAACCAGCAGTCCCGTTATTATTATGTTTATCATATCTATGGACAGAACCCTGTCGAACGGCGTCGGACCCTTGAAGAGCCGTATTACGGCAAAAACAAGACCCAGTGCAACAAGGGCGAAGAATACGACATTTACCATCATAGCATCACCTTCTTCAATATTCTTTCAAACCGGCCGGAAATCTTTTCGGACCGGGAACCTGCGTCGGCGCCGGTTACATTTATCCAGTGAACGTAAATCCCGCCGTCGTCATCAGCGTCGACCGAAATGGTTCCCGGCGTAAGGGTTATGGAATTCGCAAGGATCAGTTTCCCGAATTTTTCATTGACGCCTGTTTCAATCCTGACAAAACCAGGATTTATGGGAAGTTTAGGATTCAGAACGCGGAAAAGCACGTCGATGTTCGCCTTTACAAGCTCAAAAAGAAATACAGGGACATACAGCACAATGAACAATATTGCGGAAAACGGTGTTTTCCACGACATCCGTATGCCGCATATCTTTCCGAGAAGTAAAGCAAGCACAAGCGATACAGCCGCTCCCAGGATCAGTTCCGGATAACCGGTCCCGGCGACGAGAATCCACACCATGAAACAAAAAACTAAGGTTGGAAAATAATTTTTCACTCAGGTTCCCCCTTTTGGCTTCGACCGGATGATTTCTGCCGTCTCATGTAATAAATTGATATATCGTCATATCACAATATATCAATATCAGATTACCATCCGGCGTAATGATTGTCAAACAATTAACTTAGGGTTTTCATGTGTTTCTTGATATTTTCATCCTGAGCCGTCATACCATCGTCAGTGGGATGCGTTAATCATATTATACCGGCTTTATGCAGCACTGCAGCCAGTCTTTTCTTTACCGCCATCGGAAGCGGAACAAGCAGCCTCAGCATAATGGCCATCGCACCCGACTTGGTGAAGTCGAACCTGAGTTTTTCATAACGGTTGCGGTAATATGAAGCAGCCTCGGGCGACATGCTTTTTTCATACAGAATATGCCGCCAGTAGCTCTTTATGCCGAATTTCCCGAACGAGGAATCAGCGGCTTTTTTTACGGTTTCGAAATCCGTCTTCAGCCTGTCTTCCCTGGCCTTTGCCCATTCGAGGAATTCAGGCATTACCCCCTTATACTCGGCAATCCTGTTGAAATCATATGTTCCCCTGCCGGAAAGCGAGTTCTCAATGAAATTATACCTGCACAGGATTTCATGTACATAGCAGGATTTCCCGATCGAAACGACTTTATTGAGAAAATTATGATCCTCGCCTTTACTGAGTTCCTCATTGAAAAGAATTCCGTTGGCAAAAAGAAAATCCCTGTCGATCAGAATTCCGTTTATCCTCAGCTTGCTTTTGAACCTGATGAAATCAACTATCTCGTTCTTCGTCCGGACAGGCTTATAGTAATCGATTCTCCTGTCACTCATGCATATTTCGGACCAGCACACACAGTAGTCGGCATTCTCTTCGATAATTGCGCTTCGGGTCTTCCCAAGGAATTTTGGATAATACGAATCATCGCAGTCAAGGAAGGCAATGTATTTTCCCGTCGAATTGATTAGGCCGTGATTGCGGGCCGCGGACACTCCCTTGTTATCCTGATGCAAATATCTTAACCTGTCGTCGGCGTTCGCCATTTCAAGTACTGCATCAGCCGTACCGTCCGTGCTTCCGTCGTCGACGACAATCAGCTCAAAACCTCCGAAAGTCTGTTCAAGCACACTTTCCACAGCGGCTTTTATATAACCGGCGCCATTGAAAACGGGCATGATTATACTGATTTCACTCATATATCACCGCTTTTTGCAGAACCAGCCGTATGGACAGGTCCCGCACTTTCAATATTTCATAAATACCGTTTCTGTTTGCGCAAAACTTCCCCGTGTACTCATAATCATCGCATACGACCTTATAAACCGAATCCCTGTATTCAACGCCCGGTCCGTCGGTATCAGCGTAGCGAATGCCTTTTGCCGCGCCGTCGGTCATGATGACCGGTACCGTTATGTGAAGGCCATTTTGATTTCCCTTGACATTATATTCAAGCCCATCCGGCGCAAGGGAATATCTCTCCTCAATCCATGTCCCTCCGTCCGGTCTATATGTGACGATGAATGCGATACCGTCCTTTTCTTCCTTCAGGATAACGACACTTGACTGAAGCGATTCCCTGTCCGAACATGCCAGCGATGCAGGGCTTCCCTCAGCGTTAATCCAAGCCGGCCCGATTGCTGCAGCTTCGGGCTTTATCCCTTCGACGGCAAATGAATATGAAGGCTCGGCCGCGAAACTTCCCGATAAAGCAGTTTCGGGCATTATACCCTTCCTATGAAGCCTTCCGAGTCCGGTTGCGTCCTTTTCAGGATCCCCCGCAGTATCTATTTCAAGATGATATCCGCCGCAAGCTGCGAAAATCTTGTGGAAACTGTCAGACGTCCTGAAAACATATCCACCTGCATCCGACGGAGCCTCATAACATTGCAATCCGTTGTTTTTTAACGCATCATGATATGCGGTTCCCATCAGGCTGGCCATCAGCAGGCCATAAACCGTGTAGACCCCGCCGCTGTCGACTCCGTGGCCGAGCGACGGATGGAAACCCTGCCTGATGTGCCTGTAGGGCTCCATCCGAATCCATGGTTCCGTGCTCATAAGAGCTTTACCGGCAGCTTGCTTGAAGATGCCCGCCACCCTGTGTTCGCCGTTTTGAATATTCTCGTTGCACATCATTTCAAAATAACAGGCCAGCTGCGCGTCCATGCACAGGAACTGATTCGTTCTGCCGCCGAACGGCATCTGCCCCGTCGACGACTGCATGTAGAGCGACGACTCCGCCCCTCTGCCGCACAATTCAAGGGCCTTGCCGACATGTTCGCCCGAAGCCCCGTTTTGAATCGCAAACAGCATCTGCTGCCTTGCCACCAGATCGTACGAAAGCGGTGCACCCGGTTCAAGGAACATCCCCCTTTTTGCATCGAATTTGTCGAAAAGCACGGGCGCCCAGGCGTCAAAGAAATACACGTCCCCGCCGAGACCCGCCTTTATCCTGCAGGCTTCGGATGCCAGTGCGAAGGCCACGGAATTAAAGAAATTGTTGAAATAATGGAATCCGTATTTCCTCCAGGAAACCTTTTCCCAGATGCCCGGGTCAAGGCCCGTATGACCCGCCTTCAGCAATGCTTCATATGCGAAGACCAGTTCTTTCACCCAGAACTCGGCATATAGTTCCGGCTCGAATTCATATGCCAGGATATACATGAGATAACTGTAGGTCCTGAAAAGCTCGCCGGCGAATTCAACCATCCTTCCCGCGAGTATCATCTGTCCCAACGCCCCGCAGAACCTGGCCGCCGCATGATAATAAAATCGCTCCAGTTCTCTTCCTCGGTATGTTATTCCCATTGCTTCGAACGGATCGCAGATAAAGCCGTCCGGCTTCTGTATTCCCATAGCGATAAGGCTTCGCAGGGTCTTTTCCGCAAAATCAATATAGGTTTCATCGCTGAATCCGCAGTTGACGGCCTTTGCATTTGCTGCGTATGCCATGAATTTTTCAGTATATATCTGCAACCGCCGACCCCCTCTATGAAATCCGAGACAGCGCCGTAAAAAGGTTTGCTGAATAACTTTAAAATCACGTGTTATTCAACAGTTCATATGAATTATACCAGTTTTCAATTGCACAATGAACATGATGTTGTTAGAATGTTCCTATTACGTCTGCAAGGTGCATTAAATGAAATACTCCCGTGAAATTTTTAAAAAATTCTTTTCATACTACAGACCGAACATAGTGCTGTTTACGGTTGACATGTCGTGCGCTCTCCTGATGGCGGGAATTGACCTTGTGTTTCCGATGCTTACCCGGCGGATTATCGGCGAGGTCATTCCCTCGGGAGAACTGAGGCTGTTGTTTGTTTTCGGTTTCATCATGCTGGGTTTATATGGCATTCATGCGGTGCTCAACTATGTTGTGAATTACTGGGGCCATGTGGTTGGAATCAGGATGGAATCGGCCATGAGGAGGGATCTCTTCATTCACCTGCAGACGCTGTCATTCCGGTTCTATGACAACAACCGCACGGGACAGCTTATGTCGAGGATGGTCAGCGACCTTAATGAGATTAGCGAACTGGCGCACCATGGCCCCGAGGATCTGTTTCTATCCGGGATTATGATAGTCGGCGCCGGTGCATTCCTGTCCACGATAAACTGGCAGCTTGCGCTGATGCTGATGCTGATAAGCGTCATGCTGTTTGTCTTCGGTTTGAAAAAGAGAAAAAAGATGTCGGCGGCATTCAAGTCGGTAAGGGAAAAGATCGCCGATGTAAACGCCAATCTCGAGAACAGCATATCGGGCATCAGGGTTGCCCAGTCGTTTACGAATGAATCCCATGAAATCACAAAATTCAATAAGGGCAACGACCTTTTCAAGCTTTCAAGGAGGGAAGCCTATAAAAAGATGGCGGAATTCATGACCGGCATCGGATTCATTTCCAATATCATGTATCTTACCGTGCTTCTTTACGGTGGTTATCTCGTGTACTCATCTGCCATAACCGTCGCCGACCTGATGGCCTTCCTGCTTTACATAGGACTCATACTGACGCCGATACGACGGCTTACCAACTTCATTCAGCAGTTCGAACTTGGGATGACCGGCTTCGTCCGTTTCCATGAGATCATGACGACGCAACCGGACATCAAGGATTTCTCCGATGCGGTGGAGCTGGAAAACTGCACCGGTAAAATCACGATGGAGAACATTACATTCTCATACGACAACAGCGAACATGTGCTCAAGGATCTTTCCCTGGAGATCAAACCCGGCGAAACCCTGGCCATAGCCGGGCCCTCGGGCGGCGGGAAAACCACCCTGTGCAACCTCATACCGCGTTTCTATACGCCCGAATCAGGCAGAATCCTTATAGATGGCATCGACATAGAAAAAATAACGCTTCGGTCGCTGCGCCGGAACATCGGAATCGTCCAGCAGGACGTATTTCTTTTTGCCGGAACGATCGGGGACAACATAATGTACGGCCGGCCCGATGCGGCATATGATGAGATGGTTGATGCAGCTAAAAAGGCGCGCATCCACGAATTCGTGGACTCATTGCCCGAAAAATACGACACCTATGTAGGCGAGCGCGGCATAAGGCTCTCAGGCGGCCAAAAACAAAGGGTTTCAATAGCCCGGGTCTTCCTGAAGAATCCTCCGATCCTGATCCTTGACGAGGCTACCAGTTCGCTTGATACAAAGACTGAGAAGGAAATACAGAAATCCCTGGAGGATCTGGCCGTGGGAAGGACGACGCTCATCATTGCCCACCGCCTATCAACCATCAGGAATGCCGGAAGGATACTGATCATAACAAAGAACGGCATCGTGGAGCAGGGCACCCACAGGGACCTGATTGAAAACGGCGGGATATATGCTGACCTTTACAACGACTTGAACTAAACTTGCTAGAAAATATAGAACATAAAAAAACAGGGCTTCGGCATGTGCCGGCGCCCTGTTTTGTTGATCGGTTCAGTTTGGATTCGCCCTGTCGAACCGTCTCTTGTTAAAATACATGAGAAGCAGCAGGAAGCCGAAATATGCAATGAATGCAAGCATTGTGTAAAGGTAGTACACAGGCTGTCCCAGCGAAAAGCCGTTTATCGGCAGCGCAAGCAGAGCCATCAGCGGAACTCCGAACAGCAGTCCGACACCGCTGCCCAGTACAAGATGCTTCGCGACCGGCGTCCTGAAGTTGGGGTCCACTTCCCTCAGCAAGGCCAGGCCGGTGGAAATCGTTCCCGTCAGCATGCCGTACATCGCAAGGGTGCTTTCAACGACATGGGATGAATATATCTTCCTGCACAGCACATAAAGATAAGCCATCGTCGCAATCATACCAAGCGTAGTGACGATGATGGTCGGTATCCAGTACGTTCCGAGAACGGCTATTGATATGGCCGCTATGCCGGCGGTCACCATGTAGTCGAAAGCTCCGCCCGCAATTCTTTGCAGCAGGAAGTTATTTGGATATGACCTGGACATTATTCCCCTGTTCCTCATCTTGTCGAGGAAAATCCTTACAAGAAGAGCAACCACCGAACCGATTATGAAATGGAAGCCCCAAAGCATGTCCGCAACCGTGGCTCCGTATGAACCGAGCTTATTCAAAAGGAAAGACAATCCCAATATTACGCCATATGTTATCAGATATACGATGCCTATCAGGAAAATCTGGACGGTTATCCTGTCGATTGATTCGCTCAATGGAATGTCGTCGGGCCTGTCCCTTTCTTCTATCATCTGGCTCTCGGCGTCCTTCTCATCAAAAACCGCCGGTTTGAAGCCTTTTTTGCGGACGAAATAATTTATCAGTGGAATCCCGCCGATGCAAGCCCAGACAAATCCGATGGCCGCTATGGACAAACCGATGTTGCCGCCGTTTTCGAGTCCCGGCATTCCATTTATTATTTCCCAGCTTCCGCCTATCGAGCTTGCCTGCCCCGGTCCCTGGCCGAAGCCCAGCGGCAGCAGCAGTCCGAACGGCGGGAACAAGTCCTTCAAAAATGTGTATGCAAGGATCAATGTTATCGCAAGGCCCAGTATTCCCTGCATCAGATAAGTGCTTACAATCGCAATTCCCGTATTGCTGATTTCGACACCTTTTTCCTTTTTTCTTTCCTTCAGGGCGAGCGCTATGAAACCCACTGCCATCAAATGGTATACAAGCAGTTCCAGCGTATCCCCGGCCAACGAGCCCTTGGGAACTATGTTCAGTAACGATGGGCCGACTATCAGCCCTATGAAACCCGCTATGATTGAGTTCGGCACAAGGAATTTCCTGAAGAAAGTAATTTTCCGTTTGAAAAATGTCCCTATCGCCAGGAATACCGACAACAGGCAAATGTCTACGACTATCGGCGCAAGTTCGAAATTATTCATCCTGCTTTTCCTCCATTTTCTTTATATAATCTACCGCATGGTTCCATTTGTAGGCCGATGCCCTGTTCTTCGGGAAGAACCGGAACCTTGCGAAATCACCATTGTAATAAAAATCAAAAAGACAGTTCAATTGTATCGTGTTGCCAAAAATGTCGCCTATCATATAAGTCCGGCTGATTTTTGGTGATTCAAACTCCATCCTGTCCCTGTAAAGCGAAAGCGTGCCCTCCGCCACGACATGAAGCTTGTGCTTTTCATCCTCCTTGTAAAGGACAGCATGGTTGTCGCTGAATACAAAATCATTTTCCGCAACAATCTTTTTAAAGTATTCCTCCTGCCAGTCCCCCCACTCCTGCGGGTTTTCAAAGCTTCTGCCTTCATTGCAAAAGAATCCATAGTTGTTCATCCTGTGTTCAAGACCGCAGTTATTGCACCCAAACAGGTCATTGCGGCTTTCAAGCATGCCGATTTTTTTGCATTGCGGGCATATATACAGGTAATTCTCAAGGAATTCGGCGGGGGTTTTGCTCTTGAACAGCTGCATGCGCTCCTTCTGCCAGTCATATTCATTGTATTGAATCGCATTGTTCATTTCGGTATAGAGTTCATCGACGCTTTTTGCCCTGACGTCCTCTGCGGTGAAAAGAATATCGAAATGGACTTCGAGCACTCCCCTTCTTCCCCTGACGGACCATCTTGGTCTTGAAAGATAACCGCCTTTCATTATGCAGTTGACCACGGGAACCTTCATGAGCTTTACGAATTTGGCAGTTGAGTAGAGTATGTCTATCGTACGTCCGTTCCATGTCCTGTTGGCCTCGGGATAAACGCCCACCACATGGCCTTTCTTAAGCTCCTTAAGTGTAAGCTTGATGGTCTTCATGTCGGATACTGCCTTTTTCTTTGGTATAGCCCCAACCAGATAGGTCAGCAGGAATGCAACGAACTTATCCCTGAACAGACTGTCGCTCGATATGAACCTCGTGGCATATTTCAGATATGAGCCGCTTATGAAAGGATCCCAGTTGAGGCAATGGTTGCCGACGAAAATGTAAGGCGCCTTAAGATCCCTTACTTTTTCATTATAACCCTTTATGTTATATGCAAGTCTAAGCCAGACGGACAATGTCCCCCTAAGAATAAAAGTAAAAACTTTGATGACGACATCCCTCAAATTCATTCTCCTCCGTGACATTATAGCATGCAAATATTAGCAACTGGTAATAAAAAGTCAAAAATACCGCGGATGGGTGATGGCCCGGATTTGATTTCATCCCGCAATCAGTGCGGTATGAATGTTCATGATTGCCGTTTATTCCTGTTGACGCGGATAAAGACGGGGCTTATAATGGGTGCACAGTTTAATATCCACGGTTATGTTCCGCGCTTTAACAAGCCGGATTAAAAGGGAACCGGGTGAGAATCCCGGACGGTCCCGCCGCTGTAAGGGTGAGAAGATTCAAAATCCACTGGATGAAACCGGGAAGGAATGAATCAGACGATGACCCCGAGTCAGAAGACCTGCCTAACCGTTTGCACTGGTAACTCTACGAGGTATAGGGGGTGTCGGAATCAATTTTGTATTCAGAACCCCCCCGCCTTTGCAGGTTGGGGGGTTTTATATTGCCGGGATGAATATTGACTGTGGAATTTTTATTTTGAGAGGGAAAACATGAAGAGAAAAATGCTTATAACATTCGTACTGCTGACTGCCCTGGCAGTTCTTGCAACCGGATGCGGCACATCAGAAGTCGCGGAGCCTTCCGCTTCGCCGACGGCATCAACCGGTGCATCGGCCACGCCGCCAGCTTTGCCCGAGGATACTTCATACAGCGTGACCGACTCGCAGGGTACAGTCATGGTCTTTGATGAAATACCGGGCACGGTCATCTCCCTGGCGCCCAACATCACTGAAATAATCTTTGCACTCGGACAGGGTGAAAAGCTCGTCGCACGCACAGACTGGTGCAATTATCCCGTTGAAGTCAATGATGTAGCCTCGGTCGGAAACATGGACCAGCCCGACGTCGAGAAAATACTCGAGCTTCAGCCGGACCTTGTCCTTTTGTCGGAAATAACCATGAAGGACATCGCAATGCAGATCAAGGACGCCGGAATACCTTTCTTTGTGATTGACAATGAGGAATCATTCGAAGGCGCATATACTTCAATCGAAATGCTCGGCGCGGTGCTCAGGGCCGAGGAAAAGGCAGCCGAAATAACCTCGGGCATGAAAACCATAATCAACGATATCATCGCGAAGGTTGCAGGAGCTGACAAACCCACCGTTTATTATGTCATGGGATATGGCGAATACGGCGATTTCACGGCAGGCAGGGGGACGTTCATAAGCGGAATGATTTCAGCCGCGGGAGGCATAAATGTCGCCGACGACACAGAGGGATGGTCCTACAGCGTTGAGAAAATCGTCGAACACAACCCTGATCTACTGCTGCTTTCCGTATGGGCGCCGGCTGCCGGACTGAGGGAAGCCAATGGTTACAAGGACCTTGACGCCGTAAAGCAGAACCATATGTTTGCGATTGACGACGATACGCTCCAGCGCCTCGGACCCCGCCTGGCGGAGGCATTCGCGGACATGGCGAAGGCCATCCATCCCGAACTTTTCGAGTAGGTGAATCATGAAATCAGGAAACAAGGCCGTCTACCCGCTGATATACATCATACTTTTTGCAATGCTGTTTTTTGCGGTCGTCCTTTCGGCGGGCACGGGTTCCGCCAACATAGGTTTCTCAAGCAGCCTTAAAATATTGCTGTCTAGGATACCCTTGCTGGAACATCTTGTGAACACCGACGGCATGCCTTCCCAGTATTTCACAATAATTTTTTCCATCAGGCTGCCCCGCATAGCCGCATCCATCCTGGTCGGGATGGGTTTGTCGGTCTGCGGGGTCGTCTTCCAGGGAATGTTCCGCAACCCGATGGCGGATCCATATGTACTGGGCATATCGTCGGGGGCCGTGCTCGGTGCGGCGCTTGCCTTTGTTACGGGAACGCAGTATGCGCTCTTCAGCCTTGGGCTGGTTCCACTGTATGCCTTCGCCGGGGCCCTCATGGCCACGACGGCGGTTTACCTGATCGCCCAAAGGGGCGGT
Organism: Clostridia bacterium; assembly: GCA_046484775.1. Lineage (GTDB taxonomy): Bacteria > Bacillota > Clostridia > DUPQ01 > DUPQ01 > JAFGQE01. The sequence continues at coordinate 10,829 of JAWOIG010000056.1, forward strand.
AAGCTTGTGACCAACACGCTCATACTTTCGGGCATCGCAATAGGTTTCCTGTGCTCCTCCATTATATCCATCATAATAATCGCCTCACGCGAACAGGCGCACAGAATACTCTTCTGGACTATGGGCAGCATGACCGGCTCAAGCTGGAATACGGTCCTCGTTATGCTGCCATTCATTCTTGCCGGTTCGCTCGTTCTGCTGCTGAACGCAGGAAACATCAATATTCTATCAACCGGGGACGAATCCGCGGTTTCCCTCGGGGTGAACGCGGGAACCTTGAAAAAGCTCCTCCTTCTTACCGCCTCGATGGTAACCGCAATAAGCGTATGCTTCTGCGGTACGATAGGTTTCGTAGGCCTGATAATCCCTCATGCGGTCCGCTATCTCACTGGTCCGGATCATAAGAAGCTCATGCCGGTCTCGGCGCTCGCAGGGGGAATTTTCCTGCTGCTTTGCGACACAGCCGCAAGGACTCTCTTCGCTCCGCAGGAAATACCCATCGGAGTCATAACATCGCTGTTCGGTGTGCCGTTCTTCATATCCCTGCTGCTTCGCAGCAAAAGGAGGACTTTGGCTTGAGCGTACTGACCGTGGAAAACCTTCATTTCTCATATGGCAGGACAAGCGTCCTCAAGGGTGTTTCAATGGAATTCTACCAGGGGACCTTCTATGGGGTCATAGGTCCGAATGGATGCGGGAAGAGCACTCTTCTCAAAAACCTCTATGGATACCTCACCCCCGCGTCGGGAAAGGTCTGTCTTGACGGCGCAGACATCAGAAGAATGAAATCAAAGGAACGTTCCAAGCATATTGCCTATGTGCCCCAGGAAACAGTTTCAGGCTTTGATTTCAGTGTTTTCGATATCATCGCAATGGGAAGGAATCCCTATCATTCGGGTCTCGACGGCCTGAACAGGGTCGACCTGGACCACATAGAATCCGCAATGCAGGACACCAGCACGACCGCCCTTCGCAACAAGAGCATAAACGAGCTCTCCGGAGGTGAAAAGCAAAGGGTCATCCTCGCAAGGGCCTTCGCCCAGGATTCCGACATCATTCTTATGGACGAGCCGGTCTCTATGCTTGACATCAACCATCAGGTCGAGATAATGGACCTCGCCAAATCGCTTGCCGACAAAAAGAACAGGACGATAATCTGTGTGCTCCACGACCTGAATCTCACTGCCCAGTACACGCAGCACATATTCCTTATGGCCGGCGGCACTGTAGTCCGCTCCGGGATGCCCGACGAGGTTCTCACAGAGGAAATAATCACGGGAGTATACAACGTCGATGTTTTTGTCGGGGGAAACGAACGGACAGGCAGAAGGATAATAATCCCGATATCCAGGCTCTGATGGAACTATTTTTCTGATACACCGGAATGCTCTGAACCGCCGCATGCCTCAGCTCCTCTTCCCCCGCTTTCTTCTGCTCGCCAGATATGCTCCGCCTGCTATGGCAAGTCCCGCCAGCAGACCGAAGAATGACCATGCGGCTCTTCCAAGTTCCACCGTTTTTCCTGTGGCGTGAATACCGGCTTCAACCGGTTCCGCGGCAGTCTCAATCTCTTCGCCTACGGTAACACGAAAATCTTTTTGAAAGGTCCTGCGGTCTTCAGCCGGACCGTATTCGCCTGCAACCGCCACAGTATAGCTGCCCGCCCTGCTTATTCCGCCTGTTGTCTCAATCATCGCAACTGCATTCGTCATTCTGTAAAAAATATCCATTTTAAGGGATTTCTCGACCAAAGTGTTTCCATCATCATCGGAAACAATTGCAGTAATGACCGGAAACTCATAGGTATTGCCGGTATTCTGCAACGGAATGCTTATGAAGCTTCTTCCAGACCCGGCATCGAACACAAGCCGGGCTTCCCCGCCAGCGATGATGCAGCGGTCATACTCCGCGCCTACCTTTATTATTATTGCAAGCGTATTCGTATAGTTGCTGTTTATCTTTATTTCCATTTCCGGGGATTCCGGGCCGCCTTTCAGCGATGTTCCCTCTTCTTCGCAGTACAGTGCGAGTATCGCCGAATATATCCCGGGCTTTGCATCGTCCGGCACAGTAAACTCCAGAGTTCTTTCGATGGACTCGCCGGGCCCTAGCGTTATTGCTTCGCATACGCGGGCAAACCATGCTGCGGTTTCGGCATATGTAAAATTACCGGGTGTCATTATTTCATTCCCTCCGTTGACAGCGGTGACCGAGTCATAAACAAGAAGATGGTTTTCTTTTTCCAAAGCCGTCCCGTTTTCAAGCGTAAAGGTTATGCATCCGGTTTCACCCGGAATTCCCGCGGTTTCAAAATAATTGTTCCTACCGTTGTGCCTTAGGCTGAAAATACCGCCTGTCGGCGCATCCGACTCCGAGGCATCATCCGCAAAAGCCGGCGCGGGAATGGAAATTATCAGAATAATTATTATCAGAGCCAGTTTGCAGGGTTTCATATCCACCATCCTTACGGCCGTCCGATGCGGACGGCCGGGTTCTATCCTTTTGGACCTGTCGGTTTATCATGCCTGCTTCTGAAGGTTTCAGGAAGCCGGATTGCACGATGCGCTGTATGTCATATCGGCCGAGTACACGCCGGCGAATACCTGCACCTTGTCGCCTGCGCCTATGGTCATGTCGTCGAACCGTCCGCCTGCCGACGCCGTTGAGTTTATTCTCGCTCCCACAGGCAGCCAACCATCTATCAATATCTTTAGATTGAGGTCGAATACATACCTGCCCGCTCCGTAACCCGGGTCAACGGTAATTAGGTTCATCGTATTTGCCATAACCTCCGAACAATTGGGCGTCCCTATCGGGAGCATTCCACCGAAAAACAAAACTTTGTCCGCCTCAACAACCCCGCCGTCGCCGCCGATTCCCGGTATGAGGGTATGTGTGCCGTCCTCGTCCATGCCCTGGCTGCTGTTGTCGATATTTATGGAAATCCAGTCGCCCGCGGCGATGAATATATCCATATCGGCCGAAGCTCCGTCAGTGGGGTCGTCTATACCCGATGTATGGAAGTCCGTCATTGCCAGGCTGAATTTCCACCCCGAGTTTGTCCCGGTCTCATCGGTTACCGACATGCCATCCTTGCTGCCGCTGAATGATATGAAGTCGCCGACGGTTATTGCCCCGTTGTGTGTTCCGGCCGTAAACACCGGCGTCCCGCCCATATCCACGCCCACCGTTCCGACGCCCGTAACGGTAAAGCTTTCCTCCACCGCATATGCGCCGAAGGACATCGCGAATACCATCACCATGGCTGCCGCGATGCAAAAAAACATTCTGATTCCTTTGTTCATGCTTTGTTTTCCCTCCCAGTCGTATTTTGAAGCCCCGGCTTCAATCGCACCGCAATAATAGCATTTACGACAATTTTTGTCATTATTACTTGGTTTAATAATACCTCCGGATTTAACCCGCGGGTATAAAATTGCAAAAATAATTCTCGGAAATCAATTGAATGAACAATATCAGGGCGCAAAAAAAGAGGGCGGTTCCGATCCGCCCCCTGTTTGCTTCATGTTCATTTTTTAGAGAGATGATATTATTGCTTCAAGTTTCCGGCCGTACCGGATGTATGATTCAAACATGATCTCATCGCCCTTGGAGCTTTCGCTTCCCTCGTGCACGATGGCAGCGATATGGGGTTCGATCGAAATGACTCCGTCGTATCCATCTTCCTTGATGACCTTTGCGAGTATGTCCGCAATCAGGCCGTCGCCCTCGCCGCAATATGTGAACGCGTGTGTTCCGTTTACCTTATCGAACTTGGCATCCTTGATATGTATGTAATCGAAATGACCCCGGATTCCGTTGAAGAATTCCCCGGGGTCGTCTCCGTGCGACACTACGTTGCCGGTGTCATAAAGAAGCACAAGATTCGGGCTGTCCACCTCCACCTTGAGCTCCAGCATGTTGCGGGGCGTCAATCCGCCCCAGCCCGTGCAGTTCTCATGAGCCAGAAGGATTCCTTCGTCCCCGGCAATCTTCGCAAGCTCCTTATATCGTCTGATTGCCTCGTTCCTTGAGAATGCCATGTCCGAATCATCGGGAACCCATGTCATCGTCCTTATGTATCGGGTGCCGAGCATCTTCATCCTCTTCGCCGCAATCCTGAGATCCGCGACGTCGACCGCAAAATCCCCCCTGATGCTCCTGCTCCAGTTTCCTATTGCGGAACTGAATGCAGTCACCGTCATTTTTGCCTCGTCGAGCGCGGCGCGCACTTCATTGAAGTCCTCGTCCGAAAACGCCGTCGTGGACGCATTGACGCCGTTGTGCAGTCTGAGCTCGAGGGCATTCCATCCCAGCTCCTTATGCGCCTTTATCTGCGTCCGTATGTCCCTGCCGGCTTCATCGCTTATTCCCGTTATAATCATTTCGTCTCCTCCGTGTTCCCTATACTTCTAAGATCAGACAGCACGCCGTCCGACCACAGACGCTCCAGGCTGTATTTTTCCCTTGCCTCAGGGCTGAATATATTCACAACCAGATCCCCATAGTCGAGCAGAATCCAATTCGCCGAATTATATCCTTCCTTGGAAAGCATCCGCATATTGTCATTCTCCATCATTTCCTGCACGTCGTCGGCCAGGGATTTCCTGTGCCTGTCGCTGGTGCCGCTGCATATGATGAAATAATCCGTGAGCGTCGTTACCTTCGCCACATTGATGGATATGATGTCCTTCGCCTTCTTGTCGTCAAGAAGATCCATTACCTTTTTATTCAAAACATGTGAGTCCAAAACCATACCTCCGTTTTCTATGATTCAAATGGTAATATAATTGACCTGCGATGTCAAAGAAATTCAAGTGTCCGGCCCACAGAGGATGAGAGACTGCTTTTGATGGGCGGACGTCCTGGCTGCGATCCGGGGCAGGTTCGAATCGCGACCTGTAAGGTCGCTCCCACAGATGGGGTCGATGCATGTGGGAGCGGACGTCCCGGCCGCGATTAAGTAGGCGATGATTGTAACGGATGAGTTTGTATCGAGACCGGAATAACGCAAGAGTGGGTAGCGTCGCTTCGTCCGTCTCACGGGACACTGGCCGATGGGCTGAGACGATCCTTTATCGTAAAGGTCACTACTCCCCCTAATGCGAGTGCCAAGTCGGCCCGGAGAAATTGCCATTTTA
>JAWOIG010000076.1:0-5504 GCA_046484775.1 Clostridia bacterium
GGATTTCGAGCGCACCATATCGCTTACGATAGGAATGCCTTTCCTCAGGACATCAGTGGACCATGGCACGGCCTTCGACATAGCGGGGAAAGGTATCGCGGGAGGAAGAAGCATGGAGGAAGCCATAAGGCTTGCCGCGCTGTATGCCCCCGTTTACGGAAAGGGAAAATAATGCCTGTCCATATAAATGACGAAATACTTATGAATGTCGAGAAGCCGGCCCGGTATACGGGGGGGGAGGTCAACAGTGTGGCAAAGCCCCATTCGCCCGGAATGGTCAGCTTCGCTTTCTGTTTCCCCGATGTATACGAGGTCGGGATGTCCCATATGGGAGGACAGATACTTTACAGCATAATAAACAATAGGGAAGACGCGCTTTGCGAACGAATCTATGCGCCCTGGACCGATATGGAGCGTCTCATGGTTGAAAACGGTATTCCGCTGTACTCGCTTGAAACGAAAACGCCGGCGGCCGATTTTGACATCCTGGGATTCACTCTTCAGTACGAGATGAGCTACACCAACATCCTGAACATGCTCCATCTTTCCGGACTTGGCATAAGGCGAAGCGAAAGGGGTGAGGATGCCCCCCTGATATGCGCCGGAGGCCCGTGCGCCTTCAATCCTGAAACACTGGCGGAATTCATTGATTTCTTCCTTATAGGAGAAGGGGAGGATAAGATAAACGCCATACTCGATGTCTGTAAATTGAAAAAGCAAAGGGGATTGGATAAAGCCGCGACCCTGAGATTGATGTCCGGGATAGAGGGAATTTATGTCCCTTCCGAATTCGACGGATGCTATGACGCGGACGCGAATCTGATAAAACCATTCCCCCGGACCATTAGGAAGACGATAATAAAGGACTTCAACGACGCCCCGTATCCGGATAAACCCATAGTTCCTTTCATTAACATAGTGCACGACAGGACCATGATTGAAATATTCAGGGGATGCATAAGGGGATGCAGGTTCTGCCAGGCCGGGTTTACCTATAGGCCCGTCAGGGAGAAAACCCCGGATTTGCTGCTGAGGGAAGCGGAGGAAAAGCTGAACTCCACCGGTTATGACGACATCAGCCTGGCATCCCTGAGCACAAGCGATTATTCCGCGCTTGCTGAGCTGACCGACGGACTGATCGGGCTGACGGAAGCGGCGAATACAAGCCTCTCCCTACCCTCGCTACGGGCGGACAATTTTTCGATGGAGCTGATGGACAAGGTCCAGAAGGTGAGGAAATCCGGGCTGACGTTCGCCCCCGAGGCGGGCACCCAGAGACTCAGGGATGTAATCAACAAGAACATTACCGAGGAAGATATGCTCGGCACCGCAAGGATCGCATTCGAAGGAGGCTGGAACACGCTCAAACTGTATTTCATGCTGGGGCTTCCAACCGAAACCATGGAGGATGTCAGGGGCATAGCCGACCTGGCGAAGAAAATCAAGCAGATTTACAGGGATTGTGGAAATCCTTCGGGCAAAACTCTGTCGATGACCGTCAGCACCGCTTTCTTCATTCCAAAGCCCTTCACGCCTTTCCAGTGGGAGGGGCAGATATCCGTGGATGAAATGACAAGGCGGCAGAACTATCTGAGCTCGTTGCTGCATGACGCAAGAATAAAATACAACTGGCATGACTTCAGGCTTTCGCGCATCGAGGCGATTATTTCCAGGGGAGACCGCCGGGTGGGGCGCGCAATAGCAAGGGCATGGGAAAAAGGCTGCACATTCGACGGCTGGGCGGATCATTTTGATTATGAAAAATGGGTGGAGGCGCTGGATGAATGCGGCATAGACGGCGATTACTATGCTGTAAGGGAGAGAAACGAGTATGAAGTCCTGCCATGGGATTTCATCGACATCGGAGTCAGGAAATCATTCTTGGCCGACGAAAGGCACAGGGCATACTCGGGTGAAACGACAAAAAACTGCAGGGAGGAATGCGCGGCCTGCGGAGCTGCATGCTTCGGGGGAGGGATTTGCTTTGACCGTAATTAGAATCAAATTCAAAAAGGACGACAGCGTGAAGTTCATCTCCCACCTCGACATGATGAAGGCATTCCAGCGCGCAATCAGGAGGGCCGGGCTGCATGCGGGATATTCAATGGGTTACAATCCCCAGATGCAGATGGTATTCGGCCTGCCCATTTCCCTCGGTTTTACAAGCGTTGCGGAATATGCGGATTTTTCGTTTGAGGAGGCTTACACGCCGGAGCTCATGATAGACCGGCTGAACAATGTCCTTCCGGCAGGGCTTTTGGTGCTGGATGCGGGAATGCGTGAAACGCAGAAGAACATAATGGCCGACATAATGTTCGCGGAGTATGAATTCATCCTGGAAACATCGCTCGAACAGGAGGATATAGTCGAGGGAATCATGGGCGCCAAAAGACTTGAGGTTCAAAAGACAAGGAAGGGCAGAAGCAAAATGATTGACATAAGGCCCTTGATATTGAAAGCGGAAAAAAGGGACGGGCTGATCAGGGTGCTGGTGAGCGCGGGAAACGAAAACAATCTTAATCCCAGGCTGGCAGTGGAGGCCGTTGCCCGGCACATGGACCCATCCGCGATTGGAAGGAGATACCACCGGCTTGGCCAGTATGTCGAAAGGGGCGGCGAAATGATCGACCCGCTGGATGACAAGGCGTTGAAGACCATATGAATCAAAAGCGAATCATATATATCAGGGGAAATAACGATTCCGTCGGGATTGCCGTCGTTGAAGACGGGATATTCTCGGAATATCTTGTCGAGGAAAGAGGAGGCATTCCGGAGGGATCGGTTATAATCGGAAAGGTTCGTGAATACGCGCCTTCGCTGAATGCCTATTTTGTGGATGCCGGGGAGGATGCGAATGCCTATCTTCCCGAAAAATATGCGGGTAAAACCACGCTTAAGCCCGGCGCGGTGTTGCCGTTCATTGTCTTGCGTACAGCAAGAGGCTCCAAAGGCATGACGTTGGGAAGGGAAATAATGCTTGCCGGTGAATTCTGCGCAGTGGACGAATCCGGCGGCCCGCCCCGGGTATCCAAAAAAATAAAGGATCCGGCTGAAAGGGAACGGCTTGCAAATATTGCCGTGGAATGCAAACCCGAATGGGGAGGAGTCATTTTCAGGACGAAAGCACAGGGTCAGACCGCCGAAATTCTGGAAAAAGACATTTCGGATGCTTTTGCGAGGCTTGCGCGGATAGGAAAGACTTCAGGCTCCCCCGGAACCGTGCTGTTCCGCCCGGAAGGAATAATCGCAGGCATAATGCGGACGTTCAATCCGGCCACAGATACCGCATATTTCAATGACATTGATATTTTCGGGAAACATTTCGACATGTACGGAAGGTCGGGAGGACCTTCTGTCATAAAGTATTATAACGAAAAATACGATATGTTTGATTTTTTCAGCATTTCCAATAAAATAAAAGAGGCGGCGGGAAGAAAGGTCAGGCTCGGGTGCGGAGGGACGATAGTATTTGATTATACCGAGGCGATGTGCGTAATCGATGTCAACAGCGCCAAAAACACAAACTCCGGCAATTTCAGGGAAACCGCGGTCAAAACAAATATGGAGGCTGCCGGCGAAATAGCCGTTCAGCTCAGACTGAGGAACATAGGCGGCATAGTGGTCGTGGATTTCATCGAAACCAATGAAGAGGACATGAAGCTTGTCGATTCTGAATTCAAAGGTCATCTTGCGCGCGACGGCAGGATTGTCAATGCGGGCGGATTCACGCCGCTCGGTATGTATGAACTTATAAGAAGCAGGAAGGGAAGCGTGCTTGGAATTGAAAATGAATAAAGACATCCGGATACTCAGGGAGCTGGCCGCGGTGATATCCGAGATTTCATCCATGGATGCAATGGATGAAAGAAGACGGTTATGGGCGTCTCACAATGCCCTTAAGAAAGTCCGGACACCGATATATATCAGGGACGGGCAATGGAGCAGCGAGATCATAGAGCCGCTTTGCGAATGTGAAGACGATTTATTCAGGCAGACGGAGCTTTATCTTAGAAAAATGAAGTATCAGTTTGAGGTCGGCGATGATTTCGTAATTGAAAACCATATCAAGTTTCCCGCGGTTCACGTGCTCCCAGGATACGGTCCATGGGGAATGGTTCCCAGGATGGATATGTCCGGAGCCGAGGGCGGATGCAACAAGATCCACGCCGCGCTTGATGATATAGCCGACTTGTCCGCGATGAAGACGCCGGAGCACAGGATAGATGAAAGGCAGACCGCACTCAACCATGAAAGACTCTCCGATGCAGTCGGGGACATACTTCCGGTCCTGGTGGAAAGGACGCCGTACTGGTCGAGATGGGGCGGGGACATTTCCACTCATCTTGGTTATCTTCTTGGTATCGACGGCCTGATGTGGGCCATCTACGACCATCCGGACGACCTGCACAGGCTTGTAGCCTTCATGAGGGACGGAATACTGAAGGCGCACGCCGAGGCGGAGGCAGCGGGCGACTTTACGCTGCTGAGCCATGAAAACCAGTCGATGCCTTACATCGAGGGCCTTGCGGGCCCGGACGGGGGAGCCGTTCAAACCGATCGCAGCCGGTTATGGGTATTCTATGCCGCGCAGGAGTTCGCGCTTATATCGCCGGAGCACCACAAGGAGTTCCTTCTGGATTATCAGATTCCCATAATCGAAAAATTCGCCTATTCGTCATACGGCTGCTGGGAGGATCTTACCAGGAAGATAGACATGCTAAGGGAGATAAAGAACCTAAGAAGAATAGCAGTCAGCCCGTTCTCGGACGAAAGGGCTTGCGCAGAGCAGATGGGCGGGGATTACATAGCGTCATGGAGACCCAGTCCGTCGACAACGGTTTGCCTGGGATTCGATGAGGAAAACATCAGGGGAATCCTGATGAAAGCAAAGAAAGCCTTCGAGGACAACGGTTGTCCTTACGATATCTGCCTGAAGGATGTCCATACGATCGGCAGGGATTACAACAGGCTCATAGACTTCACGCGGATTGCACGCGAAGTCGTTGAGAGCTGAGAATTTTTAGGAGGAGTGACATGGATATGCTATGGAACCTGGACAAACTATATAAATCGTTTGAGGATCCCGGACTGGAGGCGGATATTGCAAAAGCCGCCGGTATGCTCGGGGAATTGCGGAATGTATGCGAAGTCGGTTTTGTCGACACCGGGAATGCTTATGAAAAGCTGGCTGATTTTATCGAAAAAAGCAACTTGCTTTCCGACCTTTTAGGCAATGTCTATTCTTTCGCCAGCCTTACTTATGCGGTTGACACATCAAACATGAAGGCCCTCGGGATCATTGAAAGGGTTGAGAAAATGATTCCGCAGCTTGCGGTTATTGAAGTGCAGTTCACAAGATGGCTGACCAAACTGGAGGACATTGAGTACAAGGGCATCGTCGGCGAGCATAGATTCGCAGTCGGCGAGCGCCTGAGGAATGCCAAATACATGCTTGACGACAAATGTGAAATGATAATCGCAACCATGAAGAACACCGGTTCAAG
>JAWOIG010000105.1:0-8023 GCA_046484775.1 Clostridia bacterium
AAGCGCGAACTGGGGGAGGAAGACGAACAAGCGGTCGAGGTGGCCGAGTTTCGGCGCAAGATCGAGCAGGCGGGCATGCCGGAGGAGGCGGAGAAGGCAGTATGGTAACATATATTATCCCTATTTTGGGTGTTATGTGGTTGTTCAGTATGACTACGAAGAATCCTATCGCCCCTCCCGTAAGTGCAATCAAGTCTCCCGTTTCAAAAACATATGATCCGATTGAATCCCATCCGAATAAAATGGCAATTGGAATTGCAAGGATCAAGCCGACCGCATAATTGATAAATGCGCCTTTATGCAGACCTCTTAGCGCACCGAGTCGGGCATTCATCAGAATGGCCGCCGCCACTATCCCACCCGATAATAAAGCCATGAATGAATAAAGCATAATTCAGGACCAGATTATCATTATGGCTGCGCCTGCCGCCATAATGAAATATGCGGGTGCTTTTCTTAATGTGATTTTCCTTTGCACCATTCCAAGCAACCCCAGATGCTCTGCCGCAGCCGAAGCGATTATCTGGCCGACAAGCGCAAGCCCAAGAGTCATTGACACGCCTATATTGTTAACGCACATGTTGTTCAGCAGTATTGTGAAAACTCCGAGCATTCCTCCTGCCATGTATTTGACCGGAACCCCGCCCGTAATGCCGCTCATTGATTTTTTTAATATCAGAACCGACGCAGCCGTAATCAGCCCAATCAAATGGATAAGAACCAACGCCGCCCAATTGCCCAGCCTTGCAGCCAGCATTCCGTTAACGGTAACCATAAGCGCAATCATTATTCCGCCGGAAAGTGCCAGTCCTGAATTCTTGATGAATGTTTTATTCATTTGTATATTATACACCACTCGCACTCGTTTTCGACGAACTTGCAACCATTGTCCGCCCGGGTGTTCATGTTCAAATCGGATTTCTTTTTATCGATAATCCTGTTTTGCGGATATATTCCTATCCCAATCCACTTGTTAAATTGCCGTTAAAGCTGATTTTTCAATTGATTTTTCAAATATCCGTGTATATACTTCCCATATGGTTATCATTGTATGTATGGAAGGAAACCTGATTCATGGATAAAAAGACGATTGCCTTCGTATGTGTCCACAACTCCTGCAGGAGCCAGATGGCAGAAGGATGGGCCGGGAATCTTGGGGACGACGTTATCGTTCCATATTCAGCCGGAACGGAAAAATACCATGAGGTAAAGCCGTTTGCCGTGAAGGTTATGGAAGAAGCGGGAGTTGATATGTCCGCACATTACCCAAAGCTTCTTGATGACATTCCTTTCAAGGTAGACATACTAATAAGCATGGGCTGCGGTGTTTCATGCCCATTCGTATTATGCGATTATGAAGAAGACTGGGGTATCGAGGATCCATCCGGCGGGTCATTGGATGATTTTCGGAAAACCCGCGATATACTCAGGACGAAGGTGGAAAAACTTATAGCCGACATCAAGGCTGGCAAGTATGATAAGCATTCCTAAACCGGCATTGTTTCCACTGTTTTCATTTTAAAAGCAGTCCTATACTCCTCCATTATGGTTCCAATCAACTCTTTTACAGATATTATCGTATTGGATCTGTATGCATTTGATCCGGCAAAGGCAAACCCTTTTGACATGCGCCCATCCTTTGCATTTGTAAGGGCCAGTGCTATACAATATGGGCTTTTCTCCAAAGCGCAGGTCTTTATGCAATGGAACGGACATTTGACCGGCTGTCGAAGGCCTTTCATGATGTCTGATATAAACACGTTTTTGATTGCTCTTCCCGGCAAGCCTACCGGGCTGTCGATAATAACGATATCTTCTTTCTTACAGTCTATATATGCGTTCTTGAATTCTATGCCGGCATCACACTCGTGGGTAGTCACAAACCTGGTTCCCATCTGAACGCCCGCTGCACCCATGTCCAGGAATCTTTTCATGTCCCCGCCGCTGTAGATTCCACCTGCTGCAATGACAGGTATCTTTTTGCTTTGCCTTGTTTCGAACCCCTTTAGCACATCAATAACATCCTTGAGGATGTTTTCAAGGGAGAATTCCTTTTTATCGAGCTGTTCCCTTGCGAATCCCAGATGCCCGCCGGCCTCCGGTCCTTCAACTACAAATGCATCCGGCGTGTAATTGTATTTTTCAATCCATCGCCTTGATATCAGGCTTGCAGCCCTTCCCGATGAAACTATGGGAACAAGTTTTGTCTTTTTGCTTCCTCCGAGCAATTCCGGAAGGGCAAGGGGAAGCCCGGCCCCGGAGAATATAATGTCAATTCCTTCTTCAATCGCCGTTTTTGCCATGTCGATGAAATCGGATAATGCCGTCATTATGTTTACGCCCAGTATCCCGTTGCTTTTTTGCCTGGCGCTCCTTATTTCGTTCCTCAAGGCAACAATATTTGCCTCCTTTATATTCATCCGGCCTTTGTCTTTTAAAGTCATTCCTATTCCCGCCGCTGCAATAACACCTATCCCCCCCTCGTTTGCAACCGATGAAGCAAGTGAAGACAAGGATATCCCGACACCCATGCCTCCTTGGATTATTGGTATTTCCGCTGTCAGGTTTCCTATTCTGAGTTTCTTTATATTCATGATTTCTCCCTTGCTGGAATTGAATTTGCCAAAATTTAGTTTAGTCGATATTATCATCGCTGCGGGGTCAGGGCAATCATCATTGCGGGTGACGGAAGGGGTGATTACAAAAGTTATGGCAAGCCGTGCTTTTTCCCTGCCATTAATATAAAATATATTCAGACGGATGGGAAGGTTTTCAATGAAATTTTTTGAATTGCTTATAATTCTTTTCACGGGGCTTGGCGCTGGCTTTATCAATGTAAATGCCGGCGGCGGCTCTTTTCTTACCATACCCGTACTGATATTCACCGGACTACCCCCGGCAATGGCGAACGGCACCAATCGTGTGGCTCTTGCCGCCGCCAATATAATCGCGGTCCTGAATTTCAGAAAGAACGGATACTTCGACTGGAAACCGGCGCTGGTCCTCGCGCTTCCTGCTGCAGCGGGCGCAATCGCAGGGTCATTTATTTCGATAAACCTGCCGGATGAATTGTACAACACCATTCTGGCCATCGTCATAATAATCGTCCTGCTAGTAATCGTAATAAACCCACAGCGTTTCATCAAACCCCCGGTCACGGGTGTGAAAACAAAAACCCTTGTCATCGGATCTTTTGTTTTCTTTTTTCTTGGAATTTACGGCGGAGTCGTACAGGCGGGCGCCGGTTTTTTGATAATAACCTCACTTGTCTTCCTTACGGGCTATTCCCTTGTCAGAATAAATGGAATGAAGGTTCTGATTGTCCTTGTCTACATGTCAATTTCCCTCGTCATATTCATTGCGTCGGGAAATGTCAACTGGCTTTATGCGCTTGTGCTGTCCATAGGCAATGGAACGGGGGCTTATCTCGGCAGCCTCTTCGCGGTAAGGCATGGGGACAAGTGGATAAAGGCCATTCTGGTCATAGCATCTTTGATTATGGCGTTGAAACTGCTCGATGTCATTTAGATGTTTGATTTTCAAATGGCTCATAATATAAAATATAAATAAAAAACAAAACCAGGGGAGGTTTTAATATGGAAGTCATTGCATCCCGTGATTTCAATCAGCTTTACATTTACCTTGACATACTTTTTCTCGCAGGCCTTGCTTCCTTGCTGTTTTATGCAAGAAAGTACATGACGCTTATCTTCGGTCTTTTCGGAGGAGTTGTTTATTTTCTTGTCGATTATGGCATTTTTTATTTGCTTTTAGGAACAAGGGCAGTGCATGGCGCCGACCCTGTTGTTTTTTTGCTTTGGCTGAGCATGAGTTATGGGTTTACCAATTTTGTCTGGATATGGCTTTTTCTAAACCGCGACAAAAGGTTTCTGGAATGGTCGGTCCTTATTGTTGCCGGCTGGCTTGCGGTTGCTCTTCTTAGCCAGAATCTCGGTCGGTCCTTCGGTGAAATATCGATAAGCCGGGGGACATCATCCTACCATGGCGCCATGGCCCTTATTTTGTTCGCAGGCTATGCCTTTTTGATATTCCTCAATATAAGGAGTGAAAAGGAAGGAAATCCCCGGATTGACATAGCCCGGCTATTGTTCATGGGCATACTCGTGCAGTTTTCGTGGGAGGCCGTACTTCTTATAACGGGAATACGGTCCCCGGGCATTTATCCGCTTATCGTGAACTCTCTTCTCGAGACAAATCTGGGCATGCCTATCATTTATTTCATTCATAAAACCGCAACCGGAATTTATTCCGAGGAGCTTGGTAATGTCCGGGTGGTAAGCGTACAGCCAAACCCAAGAATATAAATCAGTCCAATACGATTATTTCATGTATATCAACGGTTGGAATGAAAATACCAAGGCTTTTCTCTTCTTCGTTCCAGGTTGTTTCGGGAATATATCCCTTGGGTCCAACTGAAATACTACCCGGCTTCTTTTCCAGCCTCACCTTGAGCCAAAACGGTCCCGTTGCGGTAATTTCATCATAAGTGAATATATCAGGATCTCCGTGCGGCCCCGAGGTGTTAACGAGATTTATTCTCATTCCGCCTTCCTTTTTCATAACTGTCAGGTCAATCGAAGTGCATCCTGCTATTTCAACGACAGGATCATACAAGGAAAGTGCAATTTCTTTGACAAGGTTCCTGTGCACATGGCTTTTCCTGCTCATGTAAATATCCCCTATATTGACCGGCATCAGGCATATCAATCCCCTTCCGTGTGATATAGTCTTCGAAGCGGCGGCGAATGACACTGCGTCAATGTCCCCGGATACCGCAAGTTTGCCCCTGGAACTTTCGTCGATAGAAAGCATCGCCGTCCGGCCGCGGTTATATGCCCATGTCAATCCGTCCGCAGACAGAAGATATTCGTCTTCGGCAATCTCTCCTTCATAGCCAAGCGTGTCCTTGAAAATTGCGAATGGTTCCGTTCCGATCAGCCAGAGCGAGCCTCCGTTTTTCGCATACCCAAGCAGATTCTCCACAAATTCGCTTTTAATATTCCTGGTCTCCGGGACTATGATCAAGGGGAATTCCTCCATGCGGTCCTTCAAATGATGCTCTGAAACAATCTCGAAAGACTGCCCTGCGTCGCACAGGCATTGCACAATGCCCTGCAATGAGGTATCCTCGCCATCGCATTGGAACAAATATTTGCTGGTTGTATATCTGCCGTATGTTGAATTCAAAACCGCTATCTGTGGTATGAATTCAGCCTTGTGACATAATTGTTCCCTTTCCCTGCAGAATTCCGATACCTCCTTCATCAGCCGAACCTGCCACATATGTATTCCGCCGTCCTTCTTCTGGGGGTAATAGCTCTGGAATCCGCCGCCCATCGCCATCACAACCGCGGCCTCCTGTTTCAATTGCTCCGGATGCTTTGGACAGCGCTCATATTTATCGCCGTGCAAGTAACGGAAACCCCATGCCATAAGGTCCCATGGCTTTCCCTGGGCGGCAAGGCATCTTCCTTCATATCTCGCAGAATTCACGGAATCCGCCCAAAGATAATCCCCCGAAAGAAAATCGACGCCTATAGCCGGCTCCTCGGGCATTTTGCTTGAGTACGCCCAGTTGCTCGCTATCTGGAACTTTGGATACACGGCATGGACCTTATCTACATATCTTTTCATATATGCACGGTATTGCTCCCTGCAGTAATCAGAATACTCCTGCCAATTTGCATCACCCGGTTTCCTCGGAATTGCTCCACCGAAGATTATTCCTGTTTTCTTCGCAAATCCTTCGATTGCCTTTTCACAATAATCAATCTGCGTACCCCAGCATTCCCCGTCAATCCATACCCCGTCGACCGCATATACACCCGCAAGCTCCTTAAGCTGCGGAATTAGTATCTCGTCAACATATGGGCCGAATGTAGAGGTTATGCCCTTTGGTATCCATTCGGGAACCGCTTCTCCCTCGATTCCCTTTCTTGCCCATTCCGGATGTTCTTCGCATTGATAAACATCAATAACCCCGGAGCAGTGCATGAAAAGAGCCACACCGCGCTCAGCTGTCGCCTTTCTCCAGACTGCCAGCGGATCCCCTTTTATTTTTGGATATGGATTTCCCGCTTTTGTAGGATATGACGACCATCCGGGATGCCCCTTGCAGTCAATCTGAATATAGTCCGGTTTGACCGAATCGATTATTCCATGGATCATATCTTCGGATGCACCTTCTATCAGGACTATCCCGCCTTGTTCCGCCGGTTTTGCATGAAAATCAAAATGAAGTCCAAAAAAACAATCTTCTCTTCTTTTCCTTGCAGGCATATTTTTCATTGGCATCCTCCGTTAATAAATTCCCTTGACACCCAGGGTTTTCCGAATCAATGGGCAACTTCCCGTTCAACCGGGTCTCCTTTATGTCCTCATGTTCTCCCCGGGCAATGGTTCAGCATAATCCATGTTGTTCCTGCCACTTGATTATACTATATAAGGGCTTGTGCAATAACCCGAAAATACAGAATGCTTTCAAACTTATGGCTGCCGCCGTTGCTGATTGTTCAAAATCGCGTTTTGTTCACCATCCCCTTTGCTACAGGTATTCTTCAACGAAAAAAGACCCCGGATATCCTGTATTTACTTTGATTCACGGGGGTCTTGTTTATTATTCTTGTCTTGTCTTAGCCTATCTCTACATTGAATGGGGTTCTGTTGGTTATATTATCGGTTACAGGGCACCTGGCCTCGACCGCCCTGACCCATTTCTCCAGTGTTTCCTTGTCTGCCGACGAATCAGGCAAAAGCTTTATGTTGATGTTATTGAAGCCGGCGCGCTCTTCGAACGATTTCCCGGAGAATCTCGCCGGATTCATCTCCCCCTCGATCTCCATATTCATCCCGTTGAGGTCAAAGCCCATTTCTCTCGCCACCAGATTGCCGACCACAGTGAAACATCCGGCCAGTGCGGCCAGGACAAGCTCAAGCGGATTGGCTCCTTCGTCGGTTCCGCCGAGATTTTTGGGTTCATCGATGATTATCTCGAACTTACCCGCTTTTACTATGGTTTTCATTCCGCCTGTACTGACGGCATCTATTTTGAATTTCATTGTAACCCTCCTCATGCATATGCATAAAAAGTAATTACCCCGGAAACAATGCCCATTAACCGAAATGCGATAATTTCAATGGGCCTCAAAATCTATCCCAGATAAAGCATGGCTTTTTGACAAACAGCTTCCCAAGGACTTCTTCATTTTTTTTCACCGAAATATCCGACCGGACCCTCATGTAATCCAGCGGAAGATATCCCGTGACGAGCTGTGAAATGGAAGCAGCTTCACACACAATGTCTGCTTCTTCCCCTGTCCTGGCAACCCGGCTGTCTCCGTCATGCCATTCAACCGCCCAATTTCCTGTATTCCAGGGCGCATATTCGTCAACAACGCCTATTACCGCCCGTCCCTGCTCAGAGGGTTTGCTTATTGTCTCAAGAGCTTTTTCAATATTGATTATTCTGTTCATCCCGGTATGCCGTCTTGATATCTCAAGAGCCCAGTTTTCCTTTACCAAAAGCTCTATCGGGAAATCCTCGGGAACGTCCATCTCCAGTTTCCTCAGGTCTCCGGAATACCCCCCTATTGTTGCCAACAAACCCAATATGCCTTCGTATCCGCTCCATGCCGCCTCGATGACGACCAAATCAAGTGTATATGCGGCAACCTGGTTCACCTGCATCTTTAGATATGCGACCGGCCTCCCGTCGCTATTATATCTTATGAATATTCTCTCCTTTGTCTTATATGGATCATTTGAGAACAACTGTTTCCATCGCCATTCTTCCCTTGCGATGCAAGGAGGCGCAAAGACGCAAAGGCGCAGAGTTTTCGGGCACCCCAGACTTAAACCGTGGATATTTCTCTGCGCCTCCGCGCCTCTGCGGTAAAAATGTCCTGATAAGGGGGCGAGTAGTACCCTACGGGTTAAAAAGCGGAACGGTGCGTGGCTGTGGGCGCTGCAGCAGGTCGAGAGCAACGAGGATATCGGCCGGTTT
>JAWOIG010000126.1:0-7691 GCA_046484775.1 Clostridia bacterium
TCGTGGTCGGTGTTGCGCTTGATACGGTCAAGCAGGTTGAATCGCAGATGTTGATGAGGCACTACAAGGGATTCCTCGATTAACTGCGGGAGGAAAGACAAAGGGTATTTGAAGTGATAGTTATTTTACTGGGAGCCCCGGGGAGCGGAAAGGGTACGCAGGCTGCAATGATAGCCGAAACATATGGAATACCCCACATCTCCACCGGCGACATCTTCAGGAAAAACATAAAGGACGGTACTGAACTTGGCAGGAAAGCCAGGGAGTACATTGACAAAGGGTTGCTCGTACCCGACGAGGTAACCAACGGAATAGTGGCCGACCGGATTGCCGGAATAGACTGCGCCGAAGGGTTCGTTCTTGACGGATATCCGCGGACGACGGATCAGGCGGAAATGCTCGGTTCCCTATTGCAGAGGATGGGAAGGCGGGCGGACATTGCCCTTGATATAATGGTTGGCGACGATGATGTCATCCACAGGCTTTCGGGCCGGAGCATGTGCAAATGCGGAGAAACATACCATGTGGATTACAAAAAGCCAAAGGTTGATGGCATATGCGACAAATGCGGCGGCGAGCTTTATGTCAGGGATGACGACAAGCCGGAGACAGTCGTAAGGCGACTGAAGGAGTACCACGAAAAGACCAGCCCCATCATTGAGTATTACAGGAAGTCGGGCATATTGGTCGGCATCGACGGGACTCCGAAGCCGGATGAAGTAAGCAAATCAATTATTGAAGTCCTTGGAGCCCATGGTTTCGTGACCGGAGGTGAATGAATTGGATGTTAATCCCGGGCAAATAGTGTTATCGAAAGCCGGAAGGGATAAAGGGAAAAAGTTCATGGTGCTGTCGGTGGATCGGGAAGACGGCTATGTACATATGGCGGATGGAAACCTCAGGAAGGTCGAAAACCCGAAGAAGAAGAAGCTCAGGCACCTTGTATTGACCGGAATGGAAATAGAGAAGCTGGCCCTGAAAATAAAGGAGGGAAAGCCTCTGCAGAATTCGGAGATATATAAGGAGATAAAGTTGCTTGATCTGGATGAGACATTTTAGAGGGAGGAGAAACTTTGGCTAAGGATGTAATAGAAATAGAAGGCGTAGTAAAAGAGGCATTGCCCAATGCTTTGTTCCGGGTGGAACTTACAAACAAGCATGTGATACTGGCACACATTTCCGGTAAGCTCAGGATGCACTACATCAGGATTTTACCGGGGGACAAGGTCAAGGTTGAGATGTCCCCGTATGACCTTACAAAAGGAAGAATAACCTGGAGAGGCAGATAAAGGAGTACAAAATGAAAGTTAAACCATCAGTAAAAAAGATTTGTGACAAATGCAAGATAATTAAGAGAAAAGGTAATGTCATGGTGATTTGCGAAAATCCCAGGCATAAGCAGAAGCAAGGATAGGTACATTGTTGCTACACTTCCGGGGCGGCTGCATAGCGGTGCTATGCCCGGGGTGATGAAATAATACCATAGTAGATGCGATGAATTATGGAGGTAAATGATTAATGGCTCGTATTGCCGGGGTGGATTTGCCCAGAGAAAAAAGAGTTGAGATAGGACTGACCTATATATTCGGTATAGGGCGTACCAATGCTCAAAAAATATTGGAAAAGACCGGTGTCAATCCCGACACCAGGGTCAAGGACCTTACGGAAAGCGAAGTTGCCGATCTCAGGGACGTCATTGAAAATGGATACAGGGTGGAAGGCGATCTCAGAAGAGAAACATCGCTTAACATCAAAAGACTCATAGAAATAGGCAGCTACAGGGGGAGAAGACACAGGATGGGTCTTCCCGTAAGAGGACAGAATACCAAGAACAATGCCAGGACAAGAAAAGGTCCGGGTAAGCGTACTGTCGGTGGAAAGAAGAAATAGGAGGTTTAGCGGATAATGGCACCTAAAAAGACCAGAAAAAGAAAAGAGAAGAAGAACATAGAACACGGAGCGGCCCACATTCGTTCAAGCTTCAATAACACAATAGTCACGATGACGGATACAAAAGGCAATGCCCTGTCTTGGGCAAGCGCCGGAGGCCTCGGTTTTCGCGGGTCAAGGAAGAATACTCCTTTTGCGGCGCAGGTTGCGGCTGAAACAGCTGCCAAGGCTGCCATGGAGCATGGACTCAGGACCGTGGAAGTATTCGTCAAGGGCCCGGGATCGGGCAGGGAAGCGGCTATCAGGGCACTGCAGACGGCCGGGCTGGAAATTACTCTTATCAAAGATGTGACTCCCATACCGCACAATGGCTGCAGGCCGCCCAAAAGAAGAAGAGTTTAGGACGGAGGTGTACTGATAAATGGCAAGATATACAGACGCTGTCTGCAGATTGTGCAGAAGGGAAGGCGCGAAGCTGTTTCTCAAGGGAGACAGATGCTATACGGATAAATGCGCTATGGTCAGGAGGCCCTATTCACCGGGTCAGCATGGCCAGAGAAGAAAGAAGCTGAGCGAATTCGGACTCCAGCTCAGGGAAAAACAAAAAGCAAGAAGGTATTACGGGGTTTTGGAAACACAGTTCAGTAATTACTTTGAGATAGCCAACAGGAAAAAGGGTATGACGGGTGAAAATCTCCTGAAGATCCTTGAAAGCAGGCTTGACAATGTTGTCTATAGATTCGGACTTGCAAATTCAAGGCCGGAGGCAAGACAGCTTGTGGTGCACGGACATTTCACTGTAAACGGCAGGAAAGTCAACATACCATCCTATCTTCTGAAGGCCGGGGATGTTGTGGCCGTGGCTGAAAAAAGCAAGGGATCAGCTAAATTCAAAGAGCTTGCGGAATTAAGTGCGAGCAAGAACATACCGTCGTTCCTTGAATACAATGTTGACAAACTTGAAGGGAAAGTAGTCGGAGAATGTGCAAGGGAAGAAGTCGGAATACCTTTGGAAGAGCATCTCATAGTAGAGCTTTATTCGAAATAATTCCGCTTGACATATTGCAAAGCCATTCTTATGACTTTGAATGAAAAGGAGGGTGTCAAATTGATAGAAATAGAAAAGCCAAAAGTCGAATGTGTAGAAAAAAACGCGGAAAATACATACGGTAAATTCGTCGTGGAACCCCTTGAAAGGGGTTATGGCATAACGCTTGGCAACTCGCTCAGAAGAATATTGCTTTCTTCACTTCCCGGGGCTGCCGTGACTTCGATTAAAATCGATGGTGTTTTGCATGAGTTCTCAACTGTTTCCGGAGTCGTGGAGGATGTGACGGAGATCATTCTGAACGTTAAGGAAATAAGGCTCAAACTGCATTCCAACGGCCCGAAGACCGTATATATAAACGCTGAGGGTGAAGGAGAAATAACCGCGGGCGACATCCAGACGGATGCGGACTGCGAGATATTGAATCCGGAATTGCATATAGCGACGCTTGACGGAAGCTCCACGTTTTATATGGAACTGACCATTGACAAAGGCAGGGGATATGATTCGGCCGAGAAAAATAAAAGGGACGAGACCGTCATTGGCGTAATACCAGTCGACTCCATATACACACCGGTAAAAAGAGTTGTGTACAAAGTCGAGGACACCCGTGTAGGGCAGGTTACTGACTATGACAAGCTTATCCTTGAAGTCTATACGGACGGAAGCACAACCCCCGAGGAGGCTGTAAGCCTTTCGGCGAAGATAATAAGCGAACATCTTAGTCTTTTCGTTGAATTGTCCGCAAAGGCAATCAACACGGAGATTATGGTGGAAAAGGAAAGCAATGAAAAGGTTAAGGTCCTGGAAATGCAGATTGAGGAGCTTGACCTGTCTGTCCGTTCATACAATTGTTTGAAGAGGGCCGGTATCAACACAGTTGAAGACCTTACGAACAGAAGCGAAGAGGACATGATGAAGGTAAGGAATCTTGGCAAGAAGTCCCTTGAGGAAGTAAGCAAAAAGCTCGAAGCGATGGGATTTTCTTTCGCCAGTGACGAAGAATAAGGAAAAGGAGATTTGTAATCATGCCATCACATAGAAAATTGGGACGGCCGACAGACCAGAGAATGGCTATATTGAGAAATCTTGTAACGGCTGTCATTCAGAACGGCAAGATTGAGACAACAGAAACACGAGCCAAGGAAGTCAAGAAGATAGTGGATTCGCTGATAGCGGCCGCTGTCAGGGAATGCGATAATTTCACTTCAAGGCAGATAAAGGTTACCAAGACGAAACTAGACAACAAGGGCAAGAAAGTAATGGTTTCCAAGGAAAGCAGAAACGGAAACAAGTATGAAGTAGTTGAAAGAGAAACAACGACGAAGATGGTTCCCGTAGACAATGCCTCGAGACTTCATGTCCGCAGGAATTCAATGAAGTGGATTAACAAGATTAAGGATGAGAGCGTCGTCAACAAACTGTTTGATGAAATCGCTCCCAAATATAAAGGCCGGACCGGGGGATATACGAGAATTTACAAACTCGGGCCCAGAAGAGGGGATGCGGCCGAAATGGTTATACTCGAATTATTGTAAAACAAAAAACCCTCGGAAGAGGGTTTTTCTTTGAGCAACGCCAAAATCAGGAAATTGTCCCAGGCAGGAAATCATCCCAGGCAGGTAATCATCCCAGGGATGATTTCCCGTTGCGCCAAAATCAGGAAATTGTCCCAGGGATGATTTCCCGTTCCCGGCGGTACATGATTTTTTTATGCGGCCAGGGGCAAAGACTGGTATAATTAGGGATAGCTGAATAACAAGGGATTTTATATATTCAGCACCGGCGGCAGCCGGATGGACTGAAAATATTTATTTTAGAAAGGTTTTCAGCACATGGTCCCGAATTATTGGCGGGCTGAATCAGGCAAGCAAGGGCTAAAGGCCTGTGAAGGGGCAAGGTTATCAGCGCTTTTTACTGAGAAAAGCTTGCACCTGAACAGCTTGAAAATGATAACAAGACTATAAACAAGTCATTTTCAAGTTATTCAGAAAGCCCTAATTAGGGATAGCTGAATAGCCAGGGATTTTAGATATTCAGCAAGCCTTGATTAGCTGGTAATGTTGCATGGGAGTGGAAAATTTTGCAGGATATAATCATCGAAACAATTGATGCCGAATATACATATCAGAACCACGATTATCCCGTCATGGCGGTGGACGGCATATCGATGTCAGTCAGACAAGGGGAATTCATAGTTGTGCTTGGCCGCAACGGATCCGGAAAATCCACTTTCGCGAGATTGCTTAACGCGCTTATAGTGCCGGATTCCGGCAAGGTGATTGTGCTTGGAATGGATTCGTCAAAAGAAGAAAATACATGGGAAATCCGTAAGAACGTCGGAATGATATTCCAGAATCCGGATAATCAGATAGTCGGCACGACTGTTATCGAGGATGTCGCATTCGGGCCCGAGAATCTGGGGGTCGCTCCAGCTGAAATAAAAAAAAGGGTGGTTCAGGCTCTTCGGGATGTGGGAATATACCCGCTTATGGAAAGAGCCCCGCACATGTTGTCGGGAGGGCAGAAACAAAAGGTTGCAATAGCGGGCGTGCTTGCCATGAAACCATCATGTATAATTCTTGATGAATCCACGTCAATGCTGGACCCCATCGGAAGAACAGAAGTCCTGGATGCCATAATGCATCTTAACAAGAAGGAAAACCTTACGGTAATACATATAACGCACCACATGGATGAAGCCTGTCTGGCCGACAGGGTCATTGTGGTTGAAAACGGCAGGATTGTTTCCCAGGGTACTCCATCCGAGGTATTTTCCGATGTAGAGAAAATCGAAGGTCTTGGGCTTGATGTGCCCCAGGTTACGAGACTGATGTATAACCTTAGGAAAGCCGGGCTTGTCAATGAAACGGGAATCATAACCGTTGATGAAGCCGCGGAAAGGCTGGGCCGTCTCTTTGGATAAGATAATAAGCATGCGAGATGTCAACTATACATATATGAAGGGTTCGCCTTTGGAAAAGCAGGCGATATTCGACATATCCCTTGATGTGCAAAAAGGCGAGTTCCTGGCCATTATCGGCCACACCGGATCCGGAAAATCAACGCTGGTCCAGCATCTGAACGGGCTTATCAAGCCAGACTCAGGCACAATAACCGTTGCAGGGATGCCAACAAAAGGCAAGGGACTGAAGGAGCTGAGGCGAAAGGTCGGAATTGTATTCCAATATCCGGAGCATCAGCTTTTTGAAGAAACCATATACAAGGACATTGAGTTCGGTCTTCTAAAACAGGGCATCGATGAGAAGGAAAGGGAAAGAAGGGTAAAGGAAACCGCCGCCGTTCTTGAACTTTCCGATGAGATACTTGCCAAGTCGCCGTATGAATTGTCCGGAGGACAGAAAAGAAGAGCGGCAATAGCAGGAATACTGGTGCTTGAACCTGAGATACTGATACTCGATGAACCGGCCGCAGGTCTCGACCCGGCGGGAACCAGGGAGCTGTTCGACATAGTAACCTCGCTTTATAATGAAAAGCATATAACCGTTATCCTTGTTTCACACAGCATGGAACTGGTCGCCGAATACGCATCGAGAATCATCGTTATGAATGAGGGAAGGATTGTCATCGACGGAAGCCCCGGGGAGATATTCATGCAGGCCGAATATCTGGAAAAAATCGGGCTTGGTGTTCCGCAGATAACCAAACTCATGACCAGGCTAAGCGAATTCTGTCCCGGGATAAGGCGGGATATATTCAGCGTGCGTGCGGCCGAAGCTGAAATAATGAAATGCCTGGGAGGGAGAAAATGATAAGGAACATAACCCTGGGCCAGTACCTCCCCGGATCATCGCCTCTTCACAGGGCGGATCCCCGCACAAAGATCATCATCACCATGATGTTCATGGTGCTGCTGTTCATAATCAACTCAATCTGGGCATTGCTGGCTGCGTTTGTCTTTGTGACCGCCGCATTCAAAATAGCCCGCATACCGTTCAAATTCGCAATCAAGGGCGTCAGACCCGTCCTGTATATAATTCTTTTTACCGTAGTCCTCAACATGTTCCTGACCGAAGGGAAAGTACTTGTGAACCTCGGTTTTGCTAAAATCACCGAGGAAGGCCTTCTTCTGGCGGCCATCGTTTCACTCCGCGTGTTCATGCTTATAGCATCGGCTTCGATTATGACTTATACTTCCACACCGATAATGCTGACCGACGGGATAGAAAAACTCCTTGGGTTTCTTAAGAAAATAAAGGTTCCGGTTCATGAGATGGCGATGATGATGACCATAGCCCTCAGGTTCATACCTACCCTCATAGATGAAACCGACAAGATAATGAAAGCGCAGGCGGCAAGGGGGGCGGACATCGGGACGGGCAATGTATTCGAAAGAGCGAAGAGCTTCATACCCATTCTGATACCGCTGTTCGTGAGTTCCTTCAGAAGGGCGGACGATCTGGCAATCGCGATGGAGGCAAGGTGTTACCGCGGAAGCGAAGGCAGGACAAGCATGAGAGTGCTGAAATACGGCAGAATCGATGTTGCTATTTTCCTGCCATTTTGTATAATATGTGCAGGGATTTTAATGATTCACTACTTAATATAATCAAGCATTGGGGGATACCGCATGTCAAGAAAGATTGTTTACAAAACCATTGAATTCGACAAACCGGAGCGCGCAGCGAGGGATATCTGGGTTCTGCCATGGGCAAATCTAAAATATCCTGACGAAGTAAAAAGAATCAGGGAAAAGTATCCGTGCGACATCAAGGCTGCAAACGGGTTCAAT
>JAWOIG010000151.1:0-9609 GCA_046484775.1 Clostridia bacterium
ACCGATGTATCCCTGGGAATCGTATAGCGCCCGTTCTTCGAAATTCTGATAATTCCCGTCCTTACCATTCCACCGAGAAGGTTGGCAAACTCATCCCTGTCGCTGCAAGGAACGTCCAGGACTACGCACAGTTCATCCAGCGTCATGGGCGTGTATGACTCCCCCGCCAGATATCCGGCGATTTTTTTCCTTCGTTCTTCGATATGCTTCATATAAAATTCCTATCTAAATCAATGTCCTGCTATTTATATACCCTATTATCTCACATTTCAGTATAAATTTTTCCCGGACACCGGGTTCATTGAGCGTTGACGAACTATTCAACAGGCGGTCCCGGTATGGCTCCGGAAGCGACTCCGGCCATCAGTTTCCTGAAATACGAGTAGTTTGCCAACGGCACATCAAACGGCACCGCATGATCCACATGTGGAATATATCCGCCTTTTTCAATCATCTCCGGAACCTTCGACATGACTTCCCGGTATATGCTTTTCCTGTCCTTGGATAGTTCCCTTTTGTCTATTCCCCCCAGAAGTCCGAATCCCGGATATTGCTTTCGCATTCGGATCACATCCACTCCGGCTGCAACTTCACAAGGACTCATGGCATCGGCACCTGCTTCAATCCACATCGGGATGAGTCCGCCGGGGTTGCCGTCGCAGTCGACCATCACTATATCGGTTCCATTTCTCTTGGCAAAATCAATGAAACGCCTGTAATGAGGAAACATGAATTCGCGGAACATACCGGGGCTTACCATCGGGGCTCCTTTATATGCCATGTCCTCCTCAAGCTCTATGACATCAATCCTTAGGTGCCGGTAGGCCGTTTCCAATGTTCCGATTGTAAAATCGGTTATGAATCCGAACATCTCGTGCAACAGTTCCGGATTGTCGTAGAAAGACAGGCAAAGGTTCTCGAATCCCAGCCAGTCCCGGGCCGTCCAGAAAAGAAATGGTATGCTTATGATTACGGGGGCAAGGGCGTCGTTGAAACCGGCGGACAGTTCCTTGAAATTCCCGGGAAACCTCAGTCGGTCAGAGAAGTCATACCTTTTCTTCATCTGCAGGAAGTCCTCCCGGTTCTCCACCGGATGACGAAGCCAGGACCTGGTGACAAACCCGGGATTCCTGTCGTCCTTGAAATCCTTCCTAAGCGCTCCCAGCCCATCCACCCATATCTTGTAATTTTCGTCCTGTTCTACTATTTTTTCCTCAAAAGGAGGAAGTATCCTTATATTGAACGGTGCGGAAAGCCATAACGTGTCAAGTGAAAAGAACTCCTGCGGCGTTACTCCCGAAGGATATCCCTGGCTTATCCATTCCCGCATCGTAGCTTCCCTGATAGGCCACTCCACCAATGGAATCCTGTCGATTGCTTCGAATTTCAATGTCCGCGTGAATCTTTCCCTTGCATTCATTTCTCAATCCTTTGCTATGGCTATAATCATTGAATATGAACCGATGCGCCTTCAATCCGTGACGGCTCAATCCTCTTTGATGACCTGAAGTTTTGCATAGGAAGCCATCAGTCTTTTTTTGCCGGCCATGTCAAACCTGACAACTATCATCCTGTCCAATCCCCTGCCTTCTATTTCCTCTACCGTACCATCGCCGAATTTCTTGTGTCTGACCCGCTGGCCATCGCAAACCTCAACAGCACTGCCTGCATTCCTGCCGGGAGCCTCGATTCCGGCAATGCTTATCGGAACACCGCCTCTCTTGATTTCAATGCCTTCGTATGAATTGATCCTTCCGGCCGTATACGGCTTTCCGTAACCGCCTCCGGCGCTGATGTTGTTGATTAGGCGCGTGTTGATTTCCCTGAGGAATCGCGATGCGGGATTTAGCTGGGTTCTTCCATAGAGCGTTCTCTGCTGCGTATTCAGCAGGTATACTTCCTCCATGGCCCTGGTTATTCCCACATAACAGAGTCTTCTTTCCTCCTCTATCCTGTCATCCGTCTCGCCGGACATTATCGAGGGGAAGATATTCTCTTCCATCCCCGTGATGAATACTATCGGGAATTCGAGTCCCTTCGCGCTGTGGAGCGTCATTATTGATACAAAGGAACCGTCGCTTTCCTCATCGGTATCGGTTGACAGCGTTACATTGTTGAGAAAATCCTCCAGAGTCAGCTCCCTGCCAGCCGTTTCCAGATACTCTTCCTTCATGGAGACTATTGCGCTTTTCAGCTCCCTGATGTTTTCAATCCTGGTCCTTGACTCAACTGTGTTTTCAGCCTTGTACTGCTCGAGTATGTGTGTTTTCTCCAATGCTTCGTCAAATAGATCCTCAGGAGCTTTTTCAACGGCTGACTTTCTCAGTCCCTCTATTATTCCTGTAAATTCCAATACTTTTCCGGCGCAGCTCCTGAGATCCGGGTAATCGTCGATATCGAGCGCAACCCTGTACATGCTTGTCTGCAAATCTATCGCATATGTCTCAATCCTGTTCAGCGACGTCTTCCCTATGCCCCGCTTCGGCTCATTTATGACCCTTTTGAGCTGAATGCCGTCATCGGGATTCACCACCAGCCGGAGATAGGCCAGCATGTCCTTGACTTCCTTTCTCTGGTAGTAGCTCAGACCTCCGTATATCCTGTATGGTATCTTCCTGTCGCGAAGCGCCTGCTCAATGCTCCTTGACTGGGCATTCACACGATACAAAACGGCAAAATCATTGTGGCTCCTGCCCTCGGCGACATATTTTTCAATGGTGCTTGCTATGAAATATGCCTCGTGCGAATCGCTTGCAGCCCTGTAGTAATTTATCCTTTTGCCGTCGCCCCTGTCGGTCCAGAGTGTCTTGCCCTTCCTGCCGGTATTATTCAATATGACATCATTCGCCGCAGACAGGATGTTTGTCGTCGACCTGTAGTTCTGCTCGAGCCGTACGACCAGACAGCCCGGAAAATCCTTTTCGAAGTCCAGGATATTCCTGATATTGGCTCCCCGCCACCCGTATATCGACTGGTCGTCATCGCCAACCACAAATATATTCCGGTGTTTTTCACTTAATATACGCGCCAGTCTATACTGTGCAGTGTTCGTATCCTGGTACTCATCTATGAGTATATGCCGGAACGCAGATTGGAAATACTCACAGGCGTTTTTGTTTTCCATAAGCATCCTGACCGTATTGGCGATCAAATCCCCGAAATCCATGGCATTGTTGGACACCAGATGCTTTTGGTATATCTCATAAATCCTGGCTATCGCCGACATCTTGTAGTCGCTGCTGTTCTTCTTTTTAAATTCGTCGGTTTTTACAAGCTCGTCCTTCGACCTGTTTATATGGTATATGACCAGCTTCGGCGGAAAAAGCTTGGCATCGATGTTAAGCTCGCGAAGGCAGTCCTTGACAAGGGTTTTCTGGTCCTCGGAATCATAAATGACAAAGTTCGGCTTATATCCCACTGATTCGGGGAACATCCTCAGCATCTTCAGGCACATTGAATGGAATGTGCCTATCCATGGGAACCATATTCTCCCGCCGAATAATTTTTCAACCCGCCTGTGGATTTCCCTGGCGGCCTTGTTGGTGAATGTAATGGCCAGAATCGATGAAGAATTGACATCCCTGTCCATTACCAGATGGGCGACCCTGCTGGTAAGCACGCGCGTCTTGCCGCTTCCCGCTCCCGCAAGCACGAGAACAGGGCCTTCGTCCGCATAAACGGCTTCCTTCTGCCTGTCGTTCAAGTCCTTTGAAATAAAACTCATCCTGCCTCCGATGCCCGTTATGACGGTGCGCGGCCTGATGCCGCGCTCCCGTTCTGATAGCAAATAGATTATATGACATGCATTGGCTATATTCAATTCATTTGACGCAGAACGCGCCACAAAAAGGGCTCATCCCCCGGCATCAATATGAATAGACCGGCTTGTGCCGGTCTATTTCCTTTATCTCCCTTTATCTCTAAACTTCCGGCTCAATCAGGCCGTAGTCTCCGTTCTTCCTTTTATATACTACGTTTATCTGCTCGTCCTCCGCATTCCGGAACATGAAGAATTCATGTCCGATCAGCTCCATCTGCAGGACGGCTTCCTCAACCGACATCGGTTTGATGGGAAACCGTTTTATCTTGACCACGCTATACTCGGTCTGTTCATATTCATTTTCAATCCCAAAGTCTTCGAAAGCCCCGGAATGGAATCTCTTTTCAAGTTTTGTCTTATTCTTGCGGATCTGCCTGTCGATGACATCGACGGCCTTGTCTATGACTGCAAGCACGTCATGGTTCTCCGCCTCGGACCGAAATACCATGCCCTTGTACAATATCGTTGCATCAAGCTTGATAAGATTACCGTGCTTCTGATTGACGAAAGTAAGCTCAGCCTCCGCCTCCCTGTTGAAATATTTCTCCAGCCTGTTGAATTTCTTTTCCGCCCAGGCCTTTTCATCATCGGTTACATTCATATGTTGTCCGCTGATATTGATCCTCATTTTCATCTCCCCTTTCATTTTGGATGTGTTCAGGATTTGATATATATTATATACCCGCCCGAACTCCCATTCAATTCACAGGATTTCAAACCACAGGAAATTTCTTTGAATAATCGCATGAAACGGTGAAATCTCCAAATCAATCATACACAACCTTTACCAGATACAGACCGTGGGCGGGAAGAGTCCTTCCAGCTGCCCTCCTGTCCCCCGACATGATGACATTCGGAATTTCAGACGGTTCGCGTTTGCCGATTCCGCATTCCAGGAGTGTTCCACAGATTATGCGCACCATATTGTAAAGAAATCCGGAACCGATAATGTCTATCCCGATCAAATCCCCGTTATGGTCTATATCAATTCCATGTATTGTCCTCAAAGTATCAGCGACATCGCTGCCGGAGGCCATGAAACCTCGAAAATCATGGGCTCCCTTGAAATACCCGGCGGCGGTCTTCATCTTCGCAAGGTCGATTTCCTTTCCATACCTGTATGCCTTGTTTTCATAAAAAGGAGAACGCTCCTGTCTGTTGAATATAAGATACCTGTATTGTTTCCCCCTGGCGTCGAACCTTGAGTGAAACTCATCAGAAACCCTGCATGATGATATGACCGAAATATCATCGGGCAGCAGCTGATTAAGCGCCCGTCCGAAAACAACCGGCGGAATTTTTGATTCCGTATGGAAATTCGCAACCTGCCCCAGCGCGTGAACACCTGCATCCGTTCTTCCGGAGCCATGCAGCCTGACAGCCTCGCCGGTCAGCCGGAGAAGGGCATCCTCAATGATTTGCTGGATGCTTGGCCCGTTGGGCTGATACTGCCACCCGCAATATGCCGTTCCATCATATTCAATTATAAGCTTGATATTCTTCATTCGGGAATTTCCGGACTTTGCTTCACTTCCCCGAGTTCTTTCTGTGTGCAGTAATCTTCATCGGGAATCAGTTTGGTGAAATCCGTTTCAGTACCGTTTTCCAGATATGCGCATATGACATCCGCGACCTCGACACACCGGTCTGCCGCCATTTGCAGCAACTCCTCAACCGATAGGTTGAGCTGATTCTTGTCGTCCCCGGGATGATTCCAGGCCCTTTTGTTCTCATTGAGCACATCCACATCGGCAAATCCGTTTTCGATATAGCACTTGCGCGGAAGCGGCAGCCTGTTTATTATCTTTTTTTTCTTATTCCTTGGATCATACAGGATTCCAAGGATTTTGATCATATTCTTCACAGCGGTCCGTATCTCGTAATCGCTTATTATCTTCGACTGAGTTTTGTACAGATACTGTGAAAGATAGTTCGCGGCGACATCCGGAAAATACTTTACATCCAGCATGACGGCATTGTTGACTTTCGTAGCCTGAACACCCTTTTCCCTTAGCCACAGCCTTGTGTCGATCGTGGCTTCAATGTCGTAATGCGAAAGAAGGGATCTTCCTCCTTCAAATTTGTAACAGCCTGTTTCAATCATGCTGTATACATATGGATGAATAGTCTTGTCGCAGTAGTAATGGCAGAGAAATCCGAGTAGATATACCAGCAGCTCCTCGTAATACTTTCCCGTCGATTTGTTCAGGATTTTAATAGCGTCAGTAAAAAACCGGGCTGTCTCATGGTGATGCATCCTCTCTCCCGCTTCCCTGATGCTGCTCCCGATGGGACTCCAGGGCTTGTAATAAAAAAGTATGTCGGGTCCCTGGGCTCCCAGGTTGTAGAGCGTTTCATTGTCCCTTATGAAATGCCGTATATTGGAATCCGAAAGACCGTCCTTGACCTTTTCGGCAAAAAGTATATGAGTCAGTACATCCGGCATAAATCCCCCTAAATAATCAAAGGTGCCCGTGTCCCGGGCGGGAGTTCCGCATTGCCCGTGTTCCTTCTGATTATATCACTTTTAACCATATCTTCATAAAATTTTTACCTAACCGATGCATACACTTGTGTTTGATCACAATACCATTGAACATGACCTTGTTTTGATATAAACTGAACGCAGGGTGCATCAATAATTTAATATCAGGGGGACTTTTCAATGATAAAAGAAAGGCTGACCAAGTAAGAGCGAAGCTGGATCCTCTACGACTGCGGCAACTCCGCTTATTCGATTGCGATTACAACCGCCTTGCTGCCGATTGTCTTCGGTATGTTTGACAATGTCGGCTCGAGCATGTCGCTTGGCTATTTCAACTCGATTGCAAGCATAGTCGTTGCGATACTGAGTCCGATACTGGGAACGATAGCCGACTACAAGGACAAGAAGAAGCGCTTCTTTCTCTTTTTCTTCATCATGGGCGTGGTCTTCACCGCAGCCCTTGCATTCGTACCTCCAAGCAGCGGGATGTGGCAGATACTGATCATATTCTACGTGCTTACCGCCATCGGTTTTTCCGGCGCCAATATCTTCTATGATTCATTTCTTGTGGATGTCACCACGGACGAAAAAATGGACAAGGTTTCCACAAGGGGTTTTGCGTTCGGTTATATATCGAGCGTCATACCATTCGCCATAAGCCTCGGCGTCATTTTCTTCCTGGGCATGGATAAGGCCCTCGGCTACTCGCTAGGTTTCATCATTACCGCATTATGGTGGGGTCTTCTGACAATTCCATTGATTCGAAATGTCAAGCAACGCCATTTCGTTGAACCGGAGCCGAATCCCGTTAAAAACAGCTTCATCCGCCTGGGCAGGACATTTAAAAACATAAGGAAGCACAAGGTTGTGTTCATCTTCCTTATCGCCTATTTTCTTTATATAGACGGTGTTGACACAATAATAAAAATGGCGGTGCCGTATGCGCAGAGCGTGCTGACACTGAAGTCGACCGACACTTTCCTTCTTCTGGCCATATTGCTGCTGATACAGATCGTCGCATTCCCATGCGCCATCATCTACGGTGTGCTTGCGAAAAGATACTCAACCAGAGGAATGATAATAGTTGGCATATTGACTTATGTTGTTACGTGCGCATTCGCCTATTTTATGACCGAAATATGGCATATATTCATACTCGGAACCCTCATAGGTTCGGCCCAGGGCGGAATACAGGCGCTCAGCAGGTCATATTATGCCAAGATAATTCCAAAGAAGAATTCCAACGAATTCTTTGGGTTCTACAATATATTCGGCAAGTTCGCCGCAATCATAGGACCCTCGCTCATGGCTTTCACGCAGACGGTGACAGGAGTCGCCCGATACAGCATCTTCGCCCTGGTCCCGCTGTTTTTTGCAGGTCTCATCGTATTCCTGACCCTTCCCAAGGACATTGTGAAGACCGAAGAGGTCGAAATTTAGATCAAGCCCGCAGCAATGAAAAGGACCGGACGCCCCGTGCATGTGGTTTCCGGTCCTTTTTACATTTGATTTCATCGATTATAACGCGGCTGCCCAGCTACACATTGTATTTGATTTCGTCGTTCACCGGCCCCGTTCCCGAATATCCCCAGTCCATCCTGATCCTGGGTATCTCATATTCATAATACCATCTGATGCTGACATCCCTGCCCCCGAACCGGGCATGGAACAATGCGCATTTCGTTATCTTCTCGTCAATAATGCCGATGGGCCTGATGTCCGTGAATCTTGATATATCCTCCTCCTGGGCAAGATATCTGACAAGCGCCTTCTCATGCGCCGCCGCTTCGGAAGCGTTCATTGAAAAGACATCCCCTGCGTTCCAGGCCGATTGATTCCTTTTTATATAAACCGGCGAGCTTATCGCGAATCCCCCGTCCCTTTGCAATACTTTCATGTAAATGAAATCCCCGCCCGTCTCCGCCGCCGGCACTGAAATACGAACCTTGAATTCATCTGAGTCAGGCATGAATGTCCGCATTATGTATTTGCCGGATACAAGGCTTACACTGAATATCGAATCGGTTCCCTTGTATTCCATAAAAATATCGTAAATTTCGGCTTCATCGGCTTCATCCCCGTAAGAGCATCCGTTGACGACAAGATCAAGATATGCCCTGTGGCCGGATGTAGCATATGTATGTCTTTTTTCCAGTGCGTTCCATATCGCTTCCCTGTTCAGGGAAGATGCCCTGACAGCTGTAACCGGACCCGTTCCGTACGCACTGTCCCTTTTGTTAAGGTATCCGCCGAACCTACCCCTGGATTCCTCGACGGTCCTCGGGCCTCCCATAAGCCCGTAATGAAGGTCCGAGCATCCGCATACCGCCGGCATGAATCCCCTGTCAAGCGCCTCCTGAAGCAGCCACTCCGCGTTGCCGAATCCGCTTGCAACCTCGACCAGACGTTCCCGTACAGGCATATACTCGCCCCATTTGGGAATCCGCCCTCCTATATGAACCTGCAGGAACACATCTTCCCTTGCTCCGTACTTGTCCTCCAGCTCGGCCATTGAAATCCTGTAGTCGGGCGGAATGCCTTCGTTTAGGTCCCTGAATATTACATTTCTGTCGCCTTCGGGAACAGGATGGGCTTCATATGCCAGAAACGGCACATACTTGCCGGGAATATCGCTTTCACGGCAGGCTGCCTTGTATTCATCCCATATCGCCGTTTTGTCCTTTTCGGGAAACGACATCGGGCCCGGCGAGGAGAAATCCAGCCTTCCTATGTTCATCGCCTGCCTGTGCCTTGCCAGCGGCGATATCTTATCATTGTTTACATGCATCAGGTGCATGGATGAATCCCCCCAGCCATGCGCATGCAGATCCCCCCAGTAGATTGAATCGCGGAGCTGCTTTACAACGGTTATTGGATTTGAGAAATACTCTGCTTTTTCACCCTTTATATATGCCTTCAGCCTGTATGAGCCCTCCTTGCTGAATGTCACTCCGTCAAGTATGCCGTTCCCTCCCGGCATCTCAAGCTCTTTTCCTTCCAGCACCACTGCCTTGTTGAAGTTATCCATAAGATTCCCGCATCTGTCAAAAACGCCCAGATGAATTCGCTGGGGATCGCCCGCCACTGCAATGGTAGGTCCGAGAATCCTAAGGAAAGCCTTGTCCTCGCGGGCAACTATTTCGAATGCGAACGGCATTCCATCAACGGGAAGAGCTTCTCCATCCGAAAGCCCCGCTTCCAGGAATAGATATGATTTGCCCGCGGTCCAGTAAGTTTCGCTACCCGGTCCTCCCTTTGTCGTGTCCCCGATTCGAAGAGTAATTGTTTCGCCTTTTTTCAACAA
>JAWOIG010000212.1:0-8633 GCA_046484775.1 Clostridia bacterium
CCTGAAATATTTGTTCAACCCTTCGCTTATAATCACGGAAATCCCGGAAGCGGCTGAAGTACCGGCTGAATAACAAAACGATGAGTCGAAAGCCCGCGCAACCCGCGGGCTTTTTCTTGGGCTCATGTACATTCATAGTCTTTCAAGGTGACATTATCCCTGACGAGTTATGATATGGCATTATCGCTGACGAACGACACGGAACGTCTGAACTTGGTTGACTATTGATACCTCTGCATATATAATATCCTAGTGTTTATTTGGAGCATCGGATGCTCTTTTATATTCCAAAAAGAGCGGAAGCATTGATTGTATATATCCGCATGGAGGGAGACAGTAGGAATGGCTAACAAGTCCAGGGAAAATAACAGAATGAAATATTACTCGGCTCCCCAAAAAGAGCCGAAAATCAAGCCCGGGACCAAATTATGGATCAGGTTTGCGGTCGCGGTTCTGGTTGTCGTATTCTTCATCATAATTATTCTTACGGGTGCACCGGGAATTGGTGTATCAAAGGTATCCGAGGTGAAGACGGGCATCGACATAAGGGGTGGCGTTTCGGCAACCCTTTATCCTGATGTAGGCGACATGAGCAAGGTCACGGATGACCAGCTGCAGACCATCAGGACCATACTGGAGAAAAGGATTGAAGCCAAGGGGACTTTCGACTACAACTTGAGTCCCGATTATGAGAACAAAAGGCTCTTGCTTGAAATACCGTATTCAAGCGGCGACGATACCAACCCACAGAAAGTAATCGACGACCTCGGGGAGATGGCCCTGCTTACATTCAGGGAAGTCGACCCGGACAAATATGTAGTGAACGAGGAAACCGGCAAGATTGAATATCTGCCGACCGACAGAATAGCAATCCAGGGGGCTGACATCGAAACCGCCCAGGCGTTATATTACCAGAACAAGCCGATAATTCAGCTGAAGTTCACAAAAGAGGGAACCGAAAAATTCTCCGAGGCCACAAAACGACTTGTAGGGGAAATGCTTGCTATATATCTGGACGACCAGTTCATCAGTTCCCCGGTCGTGAATGACTGGATAAGCTCCGGCGAAGCGGTGATTGAAGGAAGTTTTACGCCTGATGAGGCGATAGACATTGCCAGCAAGCTTCAGTACGGAGCACTGCCCTTTGCAATGACGGCAAAAGAGATTAACTCGATAACACCGATCCTCGGGGAAAGCGCCCTGAATGTTACGCTCAAAGCCGCATTCGTGGCCTTCATACTTGTTGTTCTGTTCATGATTATAAGGTACAGACTCCCGGGTGTTATCGCCGCAGTGGCGCTCGTCGGGCTGGTCGCCAGCGAGATATTCTGGATATCGGCCTTCAACGCATCAATAACGCTTCCGGGAATCGCCGGTATCATTCTGACCATCGGAATGGGCGTTGACGCCAATGTAATCATATACGAACGAATCAAGGAAGAGCTCAGAAGGGGCATAGTTCTGCAGGAGGCCATAGACATTGGCTTCAAGCAAGCTTTTTCAGCAATATTCGATGCTAATATAACGACGCTGATTTCGGGCGGCGCCCTCTATATCGTGGGCAGCGGTCCGATCAAGGGGTTTGCGCTAACGCTCATCATCGGCGTAATCATGAGCTTCTTCATGGCAATAGTGATTGTCAAGCACCTGATAAAGGCGCTGGCTACCGTCAAAGCATTCAGCAACAGCCGTCTGTACGGCGTAAAGGGGGTGGCGAAATGATAAATATAATAGGCAAAAGGAAATATTTCTTCATCCTGTCCGCCGTGCTTGTTTCAATAGGTCTGATGTTCTTTTTCATCAACGGCGGCTTCAACTGGGACATACAGTTCGAAGGCGGAACCATAATCAAGATAGAAATGACCGACGACAATTATGACGCGGCGCAGGTTGGAAACGACCTGAGGAATCTGCTCGGGAAAAGCGTAACGGTTCAGAAGGAAAAAACATTCAATCCCGACGACGAGGACAGGAGCCTGTCGCTGCTGTCGATAAAGGTGTCCAAGGAGAACACGCTTGATAATGATGAAATCAACAGTGTCGTCGATTTCCTGTCGCAGGAATACAACGTGGTGGAAGGGAGACAGCCACAGATTCAATCGGTGGCACCTTCCATCGGCATCGAACTAAGGAACAAGGCGCTTCTTGCGGCCGGATGGGCGATGCTCCTTATAGTCATTTATGTTGGAATACGGTTCAGGGTGATGTCCGGTGTCTCAGCGGCATTGTTCGGGATAGTCGCGCTCATACATGACGGGCTGATCATGCTCTCAGTTTACACTGTTTTCAACATACCGGTTAACGAGGTGTTCGTCGCCGCCATTCTGACCATCATCGGATACTCGATGAACGATACGATAGTCATATACGACAGGATAAGGGAAAACAGCGGTGTAATGCACAAGGTTGATTTCGAGACGATGGTAAACACAAGCATCAACCAGTCGTTGCCAAGGACCATAAACACTTTGGTGACCACCCTGCTTACGATAGCAACCCTGTATGTGTTCGGCTCCATATATAATGTGGAGTCGATCAGGCAGTTTGCGTTTCCTCTCATAATAGGTCTCACAAGCGGTTCATACTCGTCGATATTCATAGCGACCCCGCTCTGGATGATGTGGCGCAAATACAGGATCAAGAAGAAACTGCTGGAGGCAAGATCATAAGCTGATAAACCCGGAACGATGGTTCCGGGTTTTTTATATATGAAAATAAGCATTGTACAATGTTGGTTTGATTAATATAATAAGTTCACGTAATTCCGGTTGGGAGTCAAAACGCATGAATAGAAAATACAGGCCGTACAATATGGCGATGGGTGCAGCAGTTCAACTGAAGCGAGTTATAAACGGAACTCACGCACAAACAGGATTTACCCGATTGCTAAAAAAGAATGAGACAATGCCCCGCGAACAATTATTCAAGCTCCGGAATGATTCAATGAGCAGCATGCTGAAGCATGCCGTCGAAAGAATACCTTATTACAAACACCTGAAAGGGGAGTTTGAATTATCACCCGATACAGTCATTTCAGACATAAAGCATTTCCCGATAGTTACAAAGGAAATACTGGGATCAATGAAAGAGCAGTTCATTGATCCGGATATCCCCGTGATCAAAAGCCTGCATTCAGGCGGCACCACGATGACGAGGGTTTCGGTTAATACGGGGAAGTATTTTGAAACACACAAGGCAAATGAATATTTCAATATCGTAGCGGGAATTTACCCCGGGATGCGAAGATTCATCATTGCACGCCATGAAGCAACATATAGAGATGGCGGACCTAATGAAAAGGATATTGGTTATGAGATAAAAAGACTCGCCGGGACATATTTCGTCAGCTCCTTTGACTTTGACGAAGAAAAATTAATAAAGGCCTATGAAATATTCAAAAAAGCAAAACCTGAAATATTGAAAGGCAATAGCGCAATGCTGGTTGAATTCGCCGAGTCGATTGAAAAAAGAGGATGGGAACCCCTGGAGGTGCCCATTGTCCATGGCAGTGATGTAAATATGCTGCCTGAATACATCAAAACACTTGAAAGAGTATTTAAATCAAAGGTTTTCAATGCATACGGCTCAACGGAAACAGGCATTGTAGCCGCACAATGCGAATCAGGCGGCGGGATGCACTACATTCCGAACCTTCATTACCTTGAAACTGTGAAAGATGGCAGGGAGACAGCCTTTGGAGATACAGGCAGCCTGATGATCACATCACTGGCTAATAAGGCCATGCCCATAATCAGGTACCAGTTGGGGGATTATGCAACATTGTCAGATAAAATGTGCGATTGCGGCAGAACGTATCCTATGATTGAGAGCATTGACGGAAGATTGCATGAGGTAGTAAACACTTCAATTGGTTCGATAGTATCGGTATATGAAATAAAAAAAGTGATTTCTGAATTTAAAAAAATCAACGACTTTCAAATTGTTCAGATTTCACCGGACACCATGGAATTGAATTTCGAATGCGGCGAGGCAGAACTGACAGAGGAGGAAATCCTAAAAATAAACGAAGGCCTGACAGCATTGTTTGAATGCAATATGACTACAAAAATCAAATATGTTGACAGCATTGCCAAACTCCCGAGCGGTAAAATACTAAGGGTGATATCACAAAAAAGATACGAGCTGGCTGTGGCGGAGGGCAAAGAAGCCGGCAGTATCTAAAAGAAAGCTATATAAATATGGTTGGAATTATTTCTGACACTGAAACGCATAATGAGATTGATGACCGGTATGCATTGGCATAGGCTCTTTTATCTCCCGGGAAAATAAAACTCCGGAAAGGATAGTGGATATAAAGAATGATAAAACCATACGTAATAATTGCCTCTGCTGCAGTTCAGGCCAAAAGAATCGCAACAGGCATGTACGGACAGACAAAGTATACACATTATTTGGAATCAATCCAGAATCTGCCGCCAGTGGAAATAAAAAGCCTTCAGGCGGCTTGCATATGCGGGCTTTTGAAACACGCGGTGGAAAACATACCTTTTTATGCGGATATGGAGGGAA
This sequence comes from Clostridia bacterium, assembly GCA_046484775.1. Classification (GTDB taxonomy): domain Bacteria; phylum Bacillota; class Clostridia; order DUPQ01; family DUPQ01; genus JAFGQE01. Next base: position 4,531 of record JAWOIG010000212.1, read on the forward strand.
AGGTCGGACTGACGCCTGAAAGCGCATTTGAAGATATCAAGAAATTTCCCGTGCTGACCAAGGCCATGCTGATTGAAAAAAATCAAGGGCTAGCCGCCCGGAACATTGTACCTGCGGGCAGACTGTACACCAGCGGGACTACAGGCGAAACGGCATCGGTGCTGAAGGACAAATACAGCATGGCAAATGCGCCTGATGAGTTCTTCAATAAGAAGATAGGAATCGAACCGGGCAGGAGCAGGCTGATACTGAAGGCGGACGAAAGGAAAAAGGCAGCCAATGAGATCGGCGGGTTCGATTATGAAATCAACAGGATTTCAAGGACATGGCGCGTGGACCATAGGTATATGAACGACGCCAGGCTGAAGTTTCTGACGGACATACTTAAAAAGGTAAAGCCCGCTATCATATGGGGAAGCACACATGGCATATATGTACTGGCGAAACACCTTGAGGACAATGGGATTGCGGTTCGCCCGCCCGGAACCATACTATGCGGAGGCCAGATGATGCTGCCGCAGTTCCGTGAAAAGATAGAAGGTGTATTCAGAGCGAAGGTCTATGACAGGTACGGCTCGGTGGAATGCGGCAACACCGCGAACCAATGCGAGGCCCGCGACGGCTACCATTATGTTCCGACCGTGCATTATATAGAGATTCTGGACGACTGCATGAAGCCTGTGGGCGAAGGCGTCATGGGGAACCTTTATATAACAACCCTGAACAGAAGGGCGATGCCGATGATAAGGTATGAAACCGGAGACATGGCAGTATATACGGAAGCCCCATGCCCGTGCGGATGCGGGTTCCCGGTCATCGCGGAAATACGCGGAAGGCGCAAGGAGGGGGTCATTTCGCCCAAGGGAACATATCTTTCGCTGACGCCTCTGAACATGATTATGCGTCAATGCCTTGAAGCGCTGGATTTTCAGATGATACAGGAATCCCCGGGAAGTCTGTTGATAAGGCTGGTGACCGAAGGCAATGAACCCGAAGAAACGGTTCTTGCCAAAATCAAAAGTGATATTTGTGCGAGCATGGACTATAATATGGATATTAGGTTTGAATACACCGGGTCGATCCGGGCTCTTCCAAACGGCAAGGTGATGCGGATCGTTCCCTTGGAAAGACTTAAGGAGTTGGGGGACTACTGAGGATGAATCCATACGAAATGCTGATGGGGGCGGCAGTCGAGGCAAAGCGACTGCTGAAAGGACATGCGGGCAAAGCTAGTTATACAAAATATCTGGAAAGCATCCAGTATAAATCCAGGGATGAGATAATGGCGATCCAGGCCCTTGAAATGAGCGCGCTTTTGAAACATGCAGTCGAGAATATCCCGTATTACTCATATTTGAAGGGCAAGCTAAGACTGGAGCCGGATACTGTCAACGAGGACATCAAGGAACTTCCGGTCATGACCAAGGCCATTATAAAAGAAAACTTCGACAAGCTCCATGATGAAACCGTCAATAAGACCCGGAGATTCACGACGGGGGGCACAAGCGGGACAAGCGTAATAATCCTCCGCGATAAAAATGAAATAGTACATTCCGCCGACGAATACTTCAACCGGATGGTGGGCGTCATACCCGGCAGGAGCAGGCTGATGATCAGGCGGCCCGAATCGGTATACTTTGCCGACAATCCCTCCGATGTGGAATACAGCAGCAACATGCTCACGAGGACTCATGCCGTAAGCCCGGCATACATGGACAAGGAAAAGCTGGATCTTCTCTATTCCTTGTACGTTAAGAGGCATCCAAGGTTCATCATCGGGATAACCGACCCCGTTTACAGGTTCGCGCAGTACATACTCGATGATAATCTCAAGACATATGAAGCCGATGCGGTGCTTCTGGGGGGCCAGACCATGCTTCCAAAATACAGGAAGACGATAGCCAGGGCATTCAGGACGGATAAGATCTACGACCGATACGGGGCGATGGAATTCGGAATATTGGGTCATCAGTGCGGGCATTCCGACGGCCTCCACTATATACCCGCAATCCATTATGTGGAAGTCGTGGATAACGATTCAAGGGATGTAGAACCTGGCGTAACGGGTCAGTTCCTTGTGACAAACCTTCACAAGCGCACGATGCCCCTCATAAGGTACAGGATAGACGACCTTGCCGTTATGACCGATGAAAGCTGTGGCTGCGGAAGGGGATTCCCCCTCATCAAGCAATTCGAGGGCAGGAGGATCGAGGCGGTTGTTTCGCCAAAGCATACATATATGACTCCGCTGTCTTTTTATGACGCAATGGAGCGCTTTGATAATGTTGTTGATTTCGTTGCGATTCAGACCGGCGAAAGCACCGTGACAATGAAGCTTCTTATGAAAGAAGGGGAATTCACACACCTTCAGCAGCTGGCCTTGAGAAAGGATGTCAACAGATATCTCGATTACCCGATGAAGCTCGAATTCGAATACATAGATTCCATCGACCCTCTTCCCAACGGAAAGGTCATGAATGTCATTGGATACGAGAATTACAAGGCGAGAATAAAGGCCGGGGCGACTTCCCATGACATTTAATAAATCCGGATTCAATCCAATGGTGCCGCTGGTCGGTCTGTCGGTGCAGGCCAGGCGCCTGCTTACCGGAACCTACGGACAAACCAAATATACAAGATACCTCGAATCAATCCAATGGCTGCCGGAAGATGAATTGAAGAGAATCCAGGCTGCCAGGCTTTGCGAGCTGATGTCGCATGCCGTTTTGAACGTGCCATACTACAAAGGCCTGCAAAACAGATTGAAACTGACCCCGGAATCGGCGTTTTCAGACATACTTGAATTCCCGGTGGTATCAAAGGGAATTCTTGCGCGGGATCCAGGAGCCTTCATCGACCCTGCCGTACCGGTCGTGTTCGGAATGATTACGGGCGGCACTTCAAATGTGGATTTCAAAGTCATAAGGGATGCCTTTTCCGCCAATCTCAGGAATGACGAATACTTCAACAGGATGACGGGCATATATCCCGGAATGCGCAGGATACTGCTGTCGTGGCACGAATCCAATTATATGTCGGCCGATAAGCCCGACATAGAATACAAGGCCAATAGATTTTCGGGGACATATCTTTTCAGGCCAACCCCTCTGACGGAACAAACGCTTGATAAAATATACAGGACAATTGTGTCGGTAAAACCATTTTTCATCAAAGGAAATATCAATGCCATAATGTCGCTGGCCGAATATATAAGAAACAACGGTCTGCACAAGGTTGATGTTCCGGTCATCAGGGGTTACGGGTCGAGGATGATGCCTTATTACAGGGATTTCTTCAAGGAGATATTCAACGCCGAGGTTTTTGATTCCTACGGTTCCACCGAATCGAACTACATCGCCTCGGAATGCAATGAGCACGACGGCATGCACTATTCGCCGTCAACCCATTTCCTGGAGCTCATGAAACCCGACGGGTCTTTGGCGAAGGAGGGCGAGACCGGGAGCATACTGATAACCTCGATGGTACACAGGGCCATGCCCATAATCAGGTATGAGATAGGGGACTATGTTTCCTTTTCAAAGGGACGCTGCGGCTGCGGAAGGACTTTCCCCAGGATAAGGGAAATCGCCGGCCGCTCGATGGAGTCGATAATGACGGATTCGGGTCCGTTCAGTATAATGGACCTGGAGGGAATACTCCGCGGGCATGACAAGGTGATGGACTTTCAGGCTTCGGAAACGGTTCCCGGCGTCATCGAACTCAGGCTTGTGTGCGGCAATGCAATGCCCGACGAATGGGAAACAGCCGCCATCGCGGATGCGGTAAAACGCGGGATGGGCGGATTTGAAGTAAATGTTTGTTATGTTGACAGGGTTTCGATGATGCCCAGCGCCAAGACGCTGCGGATGATGCCATACGGAATTGAGGCTGCAAAACCGGCTGCGGCGGAACCTGCCAAAGAGGAGGAGGCAATATGAAAAGAATCATTCTTGATACTGACACATACAATGAGGTTGACGACCAGTTTGCATTGGTCTACGCCCTTTTGTCAGAGGAGGCGGTGAAGGTCGAGGCCGTGCATGCCGCTCCTTTTCACAACGAGAGGTCCGACGGGCCGGCCGACGGGATGCTGCGCAGCTACG
>JAWOIG010000091.1:0-18021 GCA_046484775.1 Clostridia bacterium
TGACCGGGACCTGCACCGCGATGCTCTTGTAATTGTCGGCTTTACCGACCTGCTTCTTCTGGATGTCTATAAGGGCTTCCATGTAGATTGCGGTCAGCAGCTCCGTTATCGTGGAATTATATTCCCTGGATATTCTCTTGAGATCGGCAACCGGGATTATTCCCGTGACTATATTGTATCTGCCGGGTGGAATGAGCCGTCCCTTTATATGGAAAGCTTTAACGGCGCCGAACAGATTGCGTTCCTTGTCCTTTTTATTATCCGTGGGATAAAGCCCGGTGTAGCGGATATGGTCGTCGGAAACCTCGCCCGGGTCCATAGGCGAATCAAGGTTGAATACAGAGCCGTCGTTTATGACGGGGAAGCCTGCCAGCCTGAGATACTCGAAGATAATGGCCTTGGCGAATTCAAGAGCACCGTATCCGTCGGACATGACATGGGAAAATTCGATGGCAATCCTGCTTTTATAATAAAGGATTTTATAAAGGAAGCCGTCATAATATATCTTGTCCATGTTTTCGCACGGAGAGGGGGTGTCGCAGTAAACCGATGGAATCCGGTTGTTAAGCTCAAGATAATTCCAAAACAGACCGTACCGCAGGCTAACGTTGTAGTAAGGAAACCGGCTGAAGGAATTTTCCAATGCTTTTTGAAGAATATCGGGGTCAATCTCGTTCCTGAGTGTGAATGATATTCTGAACATCGTCGTCTGCCGGTCGGAAACTATGGCCGGATAGATTTTAGCCGACGTATCAAGCTTGTACCAGTCATTGTTAACCGGCTGTGTTGTCTTCATTCCCCGGTACCTTCCATCCGATAAAATTATATCACAATGCCAGTGATGTGAAAAACGGGGGCAAGGCCTACAGACTCCGGGTCAAGCATCCGTTTCAGCATTTTTTGCCCGAATCTCTATTTATTTGGGGTCACAAACAGCCTTTTGCCGTCAAGCAAACGGTTCATCATTATTTCAGTTTTAGTGGAAAGCTGCGATGCCAGCCTTGGGCTGAAAAGGAACACATCCTCAAGCTCATGGGTTTTTGCGATTGAAAGCATAGTGGTTTCCCTTCCTTCTATCAGCCTGATGATGCTGTGTGTATTGTCGATTTCCGCCCTTGTGATTTCTTCATACCGAAGCAATGGTGGCTCGGCGTCAAGCGGCCACTCCGGGCTGATGTCGGGAACCCTGTCATAATCGGCGGTGTCAATTATATGCTGGAACCTGATGGCGTTGCGGGCATTCTTCATGAAGCAGGACAGCAGCTCGATTCTGTCGGCATACAGCAGCATCCTGTCCCTGGGGCCGCCTTCCATGGTTTCGGCAACCCTTTTCAACAAGGCAACTGCTTCACTGAAAAGTCCGATTGCTTTCCTGAGAGCCATGGATGCGATGAATACACCTGAGTACCCCCGGATGAATGAACTGTTCTGTATATCCAGAAGGTCGTCGGCATGGGCCTCGTCATTGGCCTGGAACTGGAACCGCCTGTAATATTCCTTTTCTTCATGGGCAAGCTCGCCGGGGAACAATACGAACGGCCGGTTGAGCCACCTTTGGTTGACGCAGCAAGAAACAAGCCCCTCGAGTCCTGTGTCGAGGTAATGCAGGATTCCCTTTTCCGTCTTCTGCCATGCCTCGGCCAGCAGTGAGGCGTTTGGATCCCCTGCAATGTCGGCGGCAAGCTGATGCACCATGGCGGCCCTGGCGGCCACGCCTCTTTGGGGAGACAAGTTGAATCTCTCCATCAGAAGATAGTGCTCGTCGAAATCGGAATCATCCATGGTAACTATGCTGACGGGAAGACCCGAGAAATAAGCCTTTTCATACTGTTCAAGGAATTCATAGGGCCTGGCTATGTTCTTCACGGGTTGAAGCGTATATTCCCAGTTCAGGAAAACCTCCGAGGCAAGCGGCCTGCCGGTGTTTGTCTTCTTGTTGACCGCCTGGTGGTCCGGAAGGAACGGCCACATTGCATCCATCTCATGCTCGGGCTCCTTTATTCCTATATTGCTGTTGATATCCAGCCATACATCCGCGCCTGCCCGGGCGGCGCCTTCCTTCAATGCCAAAAGGAATCCGCGGACTCTCTCCGACTGAGGTCTGGTCCGGCACCATTCGGGGCCGTTCTTTCCGGGATACAGCCCCGAACTCCAGCAGATTCCGCCCCCGCTGTCGTTTGTAAGTATATTGAAATAATCTATATCGGCGGTACCGCACAGTTTTTCCATTGCCTGCGAATACATGGCGAGAATCTCGGGCCGGTCTATGCAGGGACTGTAGTAATAATTCCTGGCACGCCTGGGATGGTCGCAGCGCGGCCCCCTCCACTCGGGATGTGCGCGATAGACCTCCTCGGGGAGGTAGCAGGGTTCCTTCATCTGGAAAGCGCCTTTAAGGCCGAGCTTTTTAAGAATTTCACCGCGCTTTTCGATAAGCTTCAGATTTCTTTGCGCATAATCGGAAGGAAGCCATTCGGAGAGTTCTTCAGGAACGACGACTTTGAAAAGTGCGGCAATAAGCATTCCCCAGTTAGGATACGGGTCGCTGAGATCCCTTTCCCACTGCCATCTGCTTTTTTCAATCGCACTGACCGTTACATGCGTAGCGCCCAGTGATTTTGCGCGCCTTGCCTTTTCTTCGAACTCCGCCATGGAATCGCTGGTAAATGTGATTACCCTTCTTTGACAATTGTCATCCATTGAAACCCTCCTGAATAATTCGGTATAACTTACTATATTATCTTTGGCATTCTATATCAATAGAAAGAGCATTGATTCCTTAAGCTTATTTTAAGAAAGGGAGAGTATCATGCATGATATAAATCATTTCCTCCGATATTTTTTTATTAACAGCCCCAAAAATCAAACAGTTGCCCAAGGCAACTGTTTGATTTTATGATTTGCAGGGGGATTTGCGGCTTTCATAAGGTATAATGGGAATCAGTAAAAGCATAAGGAGACTTATTGATGGAAAACGGACTTATTATCTACGATATGACGGTCAATTACCTTGCGAATCCGCTGGGGCTTGATTCTGCGCCCAGGTTTTCATGGAAATACAAGTCGGGGCTCAGGGATGTGCGTCAGGTTTCTTACAGAATAGTTGTTTCTTCGGAAGAAGAAACGGTCTGGGACAGCGGCGTTGTAGAATCGGAGGAGAGCCTGCATATCGGATACGCCGGCATTGGGCTGAAGCCAAGGACGGGATATTCATGGCAGGCGGTTATAACCGACAACCACGGACGCACCGCCGGGAGTCCGAAGGCCTGTTTCGAAACCGGCAAATTGGGAGAGCGGTGGTATGGAAACTGGATTACCGCGGATTTCATAAGAAAGCCCGATGCGGCGATGGAAGCGCCGTATTTCAGGAAAACATTCAGACTTGAATCCAAACCCGTGGATGCGAAGCTATACATATGCGGCCTTGGCTATTGCAGGGCTTTCGTAAACGGAGAAAAATGCGGCGACGACGAACTTTCAACGGCCTTCACAAGATATGACGCCACGGTGCTCTATATGACGTATGATGCCGCGGATTATGTTTCAGAAGGCTGGAATACCCTTGCCGCCGTCCTTGGGAACGGCTGGTACAATTGTTTTGCCGAGGATCCCTGGAATACGAGGCAATCCACATGGAGGGCAGTCCCGAAAATGATCGCGGAGCTTCATGTGAAGCTTGAGGACGGCACCGAAATTGTCATAGCAAGCGATGCAACCTGGAAGTCCTCAAAGGGTCCGATTACATTCAACGGCATAAGGAACGGCGAATACTACGATGCAAGGCTTGAAATGCCGGGATGGAATACTGTGGATTTCGACGATTCAGGCTGGGGAGGCGTTTATATAACAAGGCCGCCGGGAGGATTGCTGAAGGCGTTCGAGCTGCAGCCCATAAGAAAGACCATGGAGCTTCAACCGGTCAGGAAATGGAAGACCCCCGCGGGAACATGGATTTTCGACACAGGACAGAATGCGTCGGGAGTCGCCCGCATCAAAGTTTTCGGAGAAGCAGGCACGGAGATAATAATCAGGTACTCCGATGTTCTCGAGGAAGACGGAATAACCCTCAACCAAAAGGCGATAGGCGGTTTCATTAAAAGCGGCGAATTCCAGACCGATAAATATATAAAGAAAAACGACGGGACGGAGGAATGGAGTCCGGTCTTCGTCTATCATGGATTCCAGTACATTGAATTGGAAGGACTCGACTACGAGCCGGATATGGACGCCGTTGCCGCCGTGATAATGAATACCGATTTCAAGACCCGCGGGCATTTCAGGTGCTCGGACGAGCTTCTCAACACCGTCCAGCGCCTTTGCAGATGGTCGACCATATCCAATTACCACAGCATACCCACCGACTGCCCCCACAGGGAAAAGAACGGATGGACGGGCGATGCCTCTATTTCGGCCGAGCAGACCCTCCTTAATTTCGACCCCATGCCCGCATACTACAAATGGCTCGACGATTTCGCGGACGCGCAAAAACCAAACGGCTGCGTTCCGTGCGTGGTGCCTTCCACAGGATGGGGATACAACTGGGGCAATGGCCCGGACTGGTCGAGCGCTCTGACCCTCATACCATGGTACACATACCTGTATTGCGGGGATGCCGCAGTATTGGAAAGAAATTATGAAACAATAAGGAAACACTGCGATTTCATGCTGACGATGGCGGATGGATACATAGTTAACTATGGCATCGGGGACTGGTGCCCGCCTTTCGAAGGAAAAGCGATATCGGTCAACATGTCGTCGTTCAAGTCGCCTACCGAGCTTACGGACACGGCATATTTCTACAATACCGCGGACATCCTGTCAAAGATGGCCGCGATACTTGGAAGAAACGACGATATTGACAGATACTCGGATCTGGCATTGAAGATAAAGGAAGCCTTCAGAAATAAATTCTTCGACAAGGAAAATCTCGCCGTCGCAGGGGACTGCCAGACATCAACTGCATGCATGGTATTCCAGGGACTGGCCCTGGCGGAGGAAAAGGATGCGCTCGTAGATCTTCTCATAAGGCAGATTGAGGAAAAGGACTGGCATCTGGACTTTGGCATACTCGGCAACAAATATGTCATGCACACCCTGGGGGACACGGGGCATGGCAGCATAGGCTTCCGAATGATATCGCAGAGGACTTTCCCGAGCTTCAAGAGATGGATCGATCTTGGCGCCACCACCCTGTGGGAGTGCTGGAACGGCGGCGGATCGCACAACCACCATATGTTTTCCGATGTCTCGGCGTTCATGTACAAATATGTAGGAGGGATTTCGCCCGATGAAGAGGAGCCGGGCTTCAGGCATATAATCCTGAGACCCGCCGTGGAATGCGGACTTTTATTCGCCGAATCAAGCCATGAATCCATGTATGGGGCGATTATCTGCAACTGGTCCAATAAGAACGGAATCGTCGGGATCGAGCTTGAAATACCCGCGGGGACCTGCGCAACGCTTCTTCTGCCTATCAGCTGCATCGGCAATACCGCCGAAAGCGGCAGCCTCCTGAAGGGAGACATTGCCGCAGGCAAGGCAAGGTTTGAACTGAAATCGGGAAAATATAATATATCAACCGCAATTTAGAAGCACAGTATACGGCAGTATGGAAGCGCGGCAATTGGGTTTGGGCAAATTTCTGCAATAAATGTGTCCCGGGGTATTGACAGCATCGGGACCAGTTGTTAATATAGTCATACTTTAGTAATTCATTGCATTAGCGCAATGAAGTGATTATGTGGATTCAAGCCATGTGAAATAAAACGGAGGGCCTTGAAAGGCGGACTATTAATGAATAAATGGAAACTGTACAACCCCGAGGGGATGCAGGACATACTGAACGAGAATTGCTACATAAAAAGAAATGCCGAGGAGAATCTCAGGAAAATGTATCTTGTAAACGGATATATGGAGATTGAGACTCCGCTTGTTGAATTCTACGATGTATTCAGCGCGGTTGGAAGCGGTACGGCGATGCAGTCGACATACAAGATGATTGACGAAAAAGGAAGGATACTGACCGTCAGGCCTGACATGACCATACCTGCAGCCAGGGTCGCCGCAACCAAGATAAGGGACGACAGGTTTCCCGTAAAGTTATTCTATACGGGAAAATGCATGAGGTCCGACGACTTCGGAGGGGGAAGGCAGAAGGAATTCACCCAGAGCGGGGTGGAGATAATAGGCAGCAAAAGTCTTTTCTATGACGCATTGGTCATAGCCACCGCGGTCGGAGCGCTTCAGGCAATAGGGATGGAAGAGTTTATAATCGAACTTGGCCAGGTGGATTTCTTCAAGGGCCTCATGGAGCTGGCCGGTCTGGGCGACGACGACAGCGAGAAGATCAGGAAGATGATTGACTCAAAGGACTTTTTCGGCGTGGAGGAAATGCTTTTGGGAAGGCAGATGGACGATGGCGTCAGAAACCTGCTTTTGAATCTTCCCAGTTATTACGGCAAGAGAGAGATGCTTCAGGATGTCAGGGGCAGGGCCTCAAGCTCCCGGTTGCTTGGAAGCATTGACGAGCTGCTCGGGCTGCTGGACATTTTGGACGATTTCGGTGTTTCAGAATACATATCGGTTGACCTTGGGATGGTGAAGCGGCTTGACTACTACACGGGAATCATTTTCCGCGGCATGACATACGGCATGGGATTCCCGATTCTGGGAGGCGGCCGATACGACACGCTGTGTGAAAAATTCGGAAAGCCCATGGCGGCGACGGGTTTTTCACTCGGCCTGGACATGGCCCTGACGGCAATATACAGGAACAAGGGTGAAACAGCGGGAGCAATATCGTCCGACAGCATAATATGCTTCGGTCCGGACGGAAGACAGGATGCTCTCAAGGCGGCTGCCGCCCTTAAATCGCAGCAGCTCAAGGTTGAACTGATGCCCGTCGAGAATGGACTTGAATCGGTCAAGGCATATGCGGCGGCCAAGGATATAAAGGGATTGCTGTATGCCGTGGGCAACGGGATCATGGAAGTAATCGACCTTGAGAAGGGAACCGTGTCGACGGCCGACCTCAGGGACATGGGAGGCATGGAGTTATGAAATATCTTACGATAGCACTGCCGAAGGGAAGGCTTGCCGAGCTGACGCTCGAACTTCTTGACAAGGCGGGAATACAATGCAGCGTTACGGACCTGAAGACAAGGAAGCTGGTCATAGAGGACGACGACAGCCTGGTCAGATTTTTCATGGCCAAGCCATCGGATGTGCCCGTTTATGTGGAATATGGAGCAGCCGATCTGGGCGTCGTTGGAAAGGACACGCTGATGGAGGAGTCGAGGGACCTTTACGAAGTGCTTAACCTGGGTTTCGGGGCATGCAGGATGGTTGTCGCAGGGCCCGAGGAACTCAAGGGCAGGCTTGATGAAATCCCGAACAAGAGGGTTGCGACAAAATATCCCAACGTTGCACGGGAATATTTTGAAATTGTCAGGAAAGAGAGCATTGAGGTCATAAAGCTGAATGGCTCGGTGGAGCTTGCGCCTCTTGTGGGACTATCGGAAGTAATCGTAGACATAGTGGAAAGCGGAAGAACGCTGAAGGAAAACAATCTGGTTGTCCTGGAGGAGATAAGCGATATCAGTGCGAGGCTTGTGGTCAACAAGGTAAGCATGAAGATGAAAAGCGACAGGATAAGGGCCCTTATCCAGGGCATAAGGAAGGAACTGGAGAATGCTTGAGATAATGACCGATTCCTCGGAACTCATCAAAAAAATCGGCTCAAGGAGCACCCTTGACAATCCGGAGGTCATATCCGCGGTTGCGGAAATAATGAAGGATATAAGGTCGGATGGCGATTCGGCGCTTAGAAAATACACGCTGATGTTCGATGGCTGCATTCTTGATGATTTCCGGGTAAGCGAAAGTGAAATCAAGGAAGCATATTCCGGGGCTGACAGCCGCCTTGTGAATATAATCCGTGAATCCATTGAAAATGTCAGGCACTATCACGAAAAGCAAAGGCAGGAAAGCTGGGACTGGCAAAAATCCGATGGAATGAGGCTGGGACAGAGAATTTCCGCAATAGGAACCGCGGGGGTTTATGTGCCCGGCGGGACCGCACCACTCATATCAAGCGTCATAATGAATGTAGTCCCGGCTGTCGTGGCGGGGGTAAGGAACATTATCGTCTGCACTCCGCCGGACAAAAACGGGTGCGTGGATCCGCTGAGGATTGTGGCCGCCGTTGAGTCGGGTGCGACGGCTATTTTCAAGGCGGGCGGCGCCCAGGCGATCTTTGCGATGGCATTCGGAACCCAAAGCATACCAAGGGCAGACAAAATAACCGGACCGGGCAACATTTATGTCGCAAACGCAAAGAAACTTGCCTTCGGATACTGCGGAATAGACATGATTGCCGGGCCGAGCGAAATTCTCGTTATCGCCGATTCAAATGCAAACCCTGCATATGTTGCGGCGGATTTACTGAGCCAGGCCGAGCATGATGCGATGGCTTCGGCCATACTGATAACGGAGGACAGGATGCTTGCGGACAAGGTGAACGATGAGCTGAGAAAACAGATCCTGATGCTATCAAGAAAAGACACGGCACAAAAAAGCCTGGCCGGGTTCGGGGCGGCATATATCGCGGACAGCAGGGAAGATGCAGTGAGGATAACGAACATGATTGCTCCCGAACATTGTGAGCTGATGGTCGACGATCCGGAATATTATGAAGAGAGAATCGAAAATGCCGGAGCCATCTTCATCGGTGCTTATTCGCCCGAACCTTTGGGCGACTACTGGGCGGGTCCGAACCACACGCTGCCGACCGGCGGAACTGCAAGGTTTTATTCACCGCTTGGTGTATATGATTTTTACAAGAGGACAAGCATAATTCATTTCGACAGGGACAGTCTGGAGAAGGATTATGAAAAAATCATGGATTTCGCGAAAGCCGAGGGACTGGACGCCCATGCGAACGCCATATCGATAAGATTTGCGGAGGAAGAGGATGACTGAGTACCTGAGCGGCCTGGCCGAAGGCCTGAAGCCATATGTTCCGGGAGAACAGCCAAAGGGCGGCGAGTATATAAAGCTGAATACCAATGAAAGCCCGTACCCGCCGTCGCCTAAGGTGCTTGAGGCAATAAGGGCAATGACGGACGGAAGTCTTCGCCTTTATCCCGATCCCGCAAGCGGTGTTCTGCTAGAGGCGGCTTCCGGTTACAATGGCATTCCGAAGGAAATGATATTTGCCGGAAATGGGTCGGACGAGGTCCTTGCATTTGCCTTCGCAGCTTTTTATGCCGGTAAAAAAGTGGTCTTCCCGAAGGTGACCTACAGTTTCTATCCGGTTTACTGCGGACTGTTCAATGTGGAATACTCAGAGATCCCGATGGTCAGAGGCCTTGGGATGGATCTTGCGGGAATGGCCGGCTGCGGCTGCGGGGTTGTCTTTCCAAATCCGAACGCACCTACGGGAGAGCTGGTGGATCTGGCTTCGGTTGAGCAAATAGCGGCCTCGAACCCCGGGAATGTAGTCTTGGTCGACGAGGCATACATTGATTTTGGCGGCGAAAGCAGCGTCCGTCTGACGGAAAAATACGAAAATCTTCTGGTTGTCCAGACGATGTCAAAGTCAAGGGCTTTGGCAGGCATGAGGATAGGGCTTGCTTTTGGAAGTGGAAAACTGATCGACGGACTCAGAAGGGTCAGGGATTCATTCAATTCCTATCCGCTTAACAGGCTTTCGCAGCATGCCGGGGCGGCCGCACTGGGAGACGATGAATATTACAAGGAAATGCGGGAGAAAATAATCAGAACCAGGGAAAAAAGCTTCGGGGAGCTCGGGAGGCTGGGCTTTGAATTCATAAAATCGTCATCAAATTTCATACTGGTCTCGCATCCGTCGGTTCCGGCTGCGAAAATATACCGGAATCTCAAGGAAAATAATATACTTGTAAGATATTTTGCCAAGGAACCGCTTGAAAACCACATAAGGATTACGGTGGGTACGGACGGCCAGATGGAGACGCTGTTCGCCAACCTTGAAAAAATAATCGGCGGCTGATAATATTTTGCTATGAAAAGGAAGGAGCATCGGGATGAGAAAAGCTTTGATTGAACGAAGGACGGCGGAAACCGAAATTAAAATGGAAATAAACCTGGATGGCAGGGGGGAATACGAAATAGCGACCGGAATAGGCTTTTTCGACCATATGCTGGAACTTTTTTCGAAGCACTCCCTGATTGACATAAGTCTTTCGGTAAAGGGGGATCTCGAGGTCGACTGCCACCACAGCGTGGAAGACACCGGAATCGTCCTTGGGCAGGCGCTGAAATCGGCGCTCGGAAAAAAGGAGTCGATAAAGCGCTACGGCAGTTTTACGGTTCCCATGGATGAATCACTGGTTTCCGTGGATCTTGATCTCAGCGGAAGACCTTATCTCGTGTATAACTCAATGTTCAGCACGGGAAGCGCCGGCGGACTCGATGTCGAGGCAATCGAGGAATTTATGATGGCGGTCTGCACCAATGCCGGAATAACAATGCATGTCAATGTGCACTACGGATTGAACAACCACCATATGGCCGAGGCTATTTTCAAGGCATTCGCCCGCGCCCTAAGACAGGCTGCGTCGGCTGATGAAAGAGTGGATGGGATACCTTCCACCAAAGGAATATTATAAGGAGGAATTTATGGCTTCATTGATTGGAAACACGGATTTTCTGGGTGTAAGACCTTTTAAGACAGGCAAGGTCAGGGAAATGTTCGACCTCGGGGATAAAATTCTTATAGTCGTCTCCGACAGAATATCGGCGTTTGACTGTGTTTTTCCGGACCTGATTCCCAAAAAGGGAGAGGTGCTCAACAGCATCTCCGAATTTTGGTTCGACTACACAAAGGACATAATAAAAAATCATATGATCACGACGAAAGTTTCGGAATATCCGGAGCCGTTCAATAAATATGAACCTGAGCTGGGCGGAAGGTCGATGCTTGTAAAAAAGGTGGATATAATTCCCGCCGAATGCATAGTCAGGGGATATCTGGAGGGATCGGGTCTCAAGGATTACAGGAAAACCGGTTCGCTGTGCGGAATCAAGCTTCCGCCCGGCCTGAGGCAGGCCGACAGGCTTCCCGAGCCGGTGTTCACTCCTTCCACCAAAGCGGAGGAGGGCCATGACATCAACGTAACTTTCGATGAGCTTTGCGGGTCCATAGGCACCGTGTTGGCAGAAAAATTGAGGGACATATCGCTTGCGCTGTATAAAAAGGCAAGCGGATATGCATTGGAAAAAGGCCTTATCCTTGCGGATACCAAATTTGAGTTCGGCCTGCTTGACGGGGAACTGACGGTCGCGGATGAAATGTTCACTCCCGATTCCTCCCGTTTCTGGGATGCTTCCGATTATGAACCGGGAAGGGCTCAGAAAAGTTTTGACAAGCAATATCTAAGGGAATATCTGGAGACACTCGACTGGGACAAGACGCCTCCGGCGCCCAAACTGCCGGAATCCGTAATCGAAAGGACCACCGGCAAATACCTGGAGGCTTATAGGATCCTGACCGGGAAGGAACTCTGATGATAGGCATCGTGAATTACGGTATGGGTAACCTCGGCAGTGTAAAGAATGCCCTTGATTATATCGGGGCGGATTCTTTTGTGTCGGAAGACCCCGTGTTGCTGGAATCCGCGGATGCGCTGGTGCTTCCCGGGGTCGGGTCTTTCGGCGACGCCATGGACAATCTCAGGATAAGGGGCCTTGAGGAAACCGTTGTAAAGGTCATATCATCCGGAAAGCCTTTCCTCGGAATATGCCTTGGATTCCAAATGCTGTTTGCAAACAGCGAGGAAAGCCCGGGAATCAAGGGTCTGGGAATACTGGATGGTTCGGTAAAGAGATTCCCGGAGTCAACCGGCTTGAAAATACCTCAGATCGGATGGAATTCAATTAAAACAAAGACAGGAATGCGCCTGCTCGGAGAATCGGACGGCGAGTACATGTATTTCGTACACTCCTATTATGCCGATCCGGCGAATATGGACGGGCACATCGTCGAAACTCTGTACGGTATTTCATTTGCGTCGGCGGTTGAAAATGAAAACATTCTGGCCTGCCAGTTCCATCCCGAGAAAAGCGGAACCAAGGGCCTCGGAATATTAAGGAAATGGGCAGGGTCTGCTTTATGATAATATATCCTTCCATCGATATCCTTGATGGCAAATGCGTACGGCTTTCACAGGGCAGATATGACAAGGTTACCGTATATTCGGACGATCCCGCAGGATTCGCATTGAAATGGGCTTTTGCGGGCGCCAGGTACATCCATGTCGTCGACCTCGACGGAGCCAGGAGCGGACTTCCCGTAAATGACTCCGTGATTCGAAAAATCGCAGGCGAAGCCGGGATTCCCGTTCAGGCAGGAGGCGGAATCCGTACGATGGAGAGGATACGGGAGCTTGTCGACATGGGGATAAGCCGGGTTGTCCTTGGAACAGCCGCAGTGAAAAAACCCGGGTTTGCAGCGGAAGCCGTATCGGTATATGGAGATAAAATAGCGGTCGGTATAGACGCAAGGGACGGCTTCGTCGCCACGGACGGGTGGGAGAGCAAGAGTGGATACAAAGCTGTGGAATTCGCAATGGAAATGGAAAATGCAGGGGTTGGAACAATTATATACACGGATATTTCAAGGGATGGAATGATGTCGGGTCCTAACCTGGATGCAATGCACGCGATGGTGGATGCCATAGGATGCGCAGTCATAGCTTCGGGCGGGGTGGCTTGTCTTGAGGATGTCATTGCACTTGCCGGAACAGGAGTCGCCGGAGTTATTTCCGGCAAAGCCCTTTATGAAGGCAGGCTCAACCTATTCGAAGCGCAGAAAAAACTGGACGAGTTGACCAAGACGGAGGAGAGATGTTTGCAAAAAGAATAATACCATGCCTCGATGTCCACGGCGGAAGGGTTGTGAAAGGTGTAAACTTTCTTAATCTGATTGATGCCGGCGATCCCGCCGCCGCCGCTGCCGCTTATGAAGAAGAAGGTGCGGATGAGCTTGTTTTCCTGGACATAACGGCATCGAGCGATGGCCGCGATACCATGGTGGATATAGTCAGGAAAGTTGCCTGCAGCATATTCATTCCGTTCACCGTGGGAGGTGGGATTCGTTCCGTGGAGGATTTCAATATAATGCTTGGAGCCGGTGCGGACAAGGTTTCCGTGAATTCATCCGCACTGAAGAATCCCGGCCTGATTTCGGAAGCGGCATACAAATTCGGCAATCAGTGCGTCGTAACCGCAATAGATGCAAAAAGGAGGGACGACGACAGCGGGTGGGATGCTTATCTTAACGGCGGAAGAATCAATACGGGAATCGATGCCGTAAAATGGGCCATTGAAGCGGTGAAGCTGGGAGCAGGGGAGATTCTTCTGACCAGCATGGACAGGGACGGCACGAGGATTGGCTACGATACGCAGCTTCTCAAGACCGTTTCCGAAAATATTGGTGTTCCCGTGATAGCCTCGGGCGGAGCGGGAACGATGGTGCATTTCCTGGAGGCATTTGTCCTGGGAAAGGCAGATGCAGTGCTTGCGGCCTCGCTTTTCCATTTCGGTGAAATGAAGATTTCCGATTTGAAGGACTATCTTTCGTCCAACGGAATCGAAATGAGGCTCTGAGAATGCAGCCGGCGGGACAGCCATATATACAAGTAATAATTTTAATGACAATTGCACAACCAAGTTATATATATTATACAAATATGACTGCCCGGAGCCAAATAAATTGACAATAAAAAGCGTGTTTGCTATACTTCATTATAGTTAAGGCGGGAGGCATGAAAAATGAAAAATTATAATCGTATATTTAAAATTGCCGTTATTTTCAGTTCACTGGCCATATTTTTTTCAACCATGATGATGTTTGTTCTACTGGTGTACAGGAAAGATATGGAAGACATCATGGCGGATACCACAGGATTGTCTCAACTGATTTTAAGATGGCCTCTCTGGGGCATATTGGCCTTTGTCAGTATCATACCCGGAATCGGCGGACTTGTTTATGGCAACAAGCTTAAGGAAAAGGCAAGGGAAGAATCCCTCAGAATTGATTAAGGTTGATTTAAGAACAAATGCACTCTGCAAGGAGTGCATTTTTTTTGTCCTGGACACACCGGAGGCTTAATGCATACACATATAGGTCTGAATCAGGAGTTTTCAGAAAAAAATATGCGTGACATATGAAAAAATGAGTAAAATAGCGTAAAACATAGTAAAAACAAGCTATTAACAGCTCAATGCAGATAAATGCGCAATACGAATGCAAATATATTGAATTCAGGGTTTGAACATAAAGCCGATGTGTATTATCATTGTTTTAGCACTCGAGCATAAGGAGTGCTAATCATAAGAAATTTATAATGGAGGTATTCTGATGGTTATCAAACCTTTGGGAGAAAGAATTGTTATCAAGATGCTGGAAACTGAAGAAACTACAAAGAGTGGAATCGTTCTTCCCGGTACGGCAAAGGAAAAGCCGCAGGTCGCGAAAGTTGTAGCCGTGGGTCCCGGTGGAGTTGTCGACGGTGAATTTGTAGAGATGGAGCTTTCGGTTGGCGATAAAGTGCTTATAAGTAAATATGCGGGTACCGAAATAAAGATCGACGGCGAGGAACTCACCATTCTTAAGCAGAGCGATGTACTTGCAATAGTAGAATAATGGAGGAAAGAAAATGGCAAAACAGATTTTATACGGCATAGCAGCAAGAGAGGCGCTGACGAAGGGTGTTAACAAACTTGCCGACACGGTTAAGATCACACTCGGTCCCAAGGGACGCAATGTTGTGCTTGACAAGAAATTCGGCTCACCGATTATCACGAACGACGGTGTGACGATTGCGAAGGAAATTGAACTTGAGGATGCTTTCGAGAACATGGGCGCACAGCTCGTCAAGGAAGTGGCTACGAAGACAAATGACGTTGCGGGCGATGGAACGACCACCGCTACGCTTCTCGCACAGGCAATAGTAAGGGAAGGACTCAGAAACCTTGCTGCCGGAGCTAATCCGATGATCCTGAAAAAGGGCATCGTCAAGGCTGTTGACGCGGCGGTCGAGGGGATAGCGGGACTCAGCCAGAAAATGCAAGGCAAGGAAGACATAGCCAAGGTTGCATCCATTTCGGCCAACGACGAAGTGATAGGGAATCTTATTGCGGATGCGATGGAAAAGGTCAGCAACGACGGCGTAATAACCGTCGAGGAATCCAAGACCATGAGTACAAAGCTTGAAGTCGTCGAAGGAATGCAGTTCGACAGGGGATATCTGTCCGCATACATGGTTACCGACACGGAGAAAATGGAGGCGGTAATCGACGATGCCTACATTCTCATAACTGATAAAAAACTGGCGAACGTACAGGAAATACTTCCCGTTCTCGAGCAAATCGTACAACAGGGTAAAAAGCTTGTAATAATCGCCGAAGACGTTGAGGGCGAAGCCCTTGCTACCCTAGTGGTCAACAAACTGAGGGGAACCTTCACCTGCGTAGCCGTCAAGGCTCCGGGATTCGGCGACAGAAGGAAGGCAATGCTGCAGGATATAGCAATACTGACAGGCGGACAGGTGATCAGCGAGGAAGTCGGCCTTGAACTCAAGGAAGCCACCATCGACATGCTCGGCAAGGCCCATCAGGTCAAGGTCCAGAAGGAAAATACCATCATAGTCGACGGCGCGGGCAATCCCAAGGAAATACGCGACAGGATTGCATCCATAAGAGCTCAGATTGAAGAGACCACATCTGATTTCGATAAGGAAAAACTTCAGGAAAGACTTGCGAAGCTGTCCGGAGGCGTAGCCGTAATCGAAGTCGGTGCGGCAACCGAGATTGAAATGAAGGAAAAGAAGCACAGGATAGAGGACGCACTGGCCGCAACAAGGGCTGCCGTTGAGGAAGGCATAGTTTCAGGCGGTGGAGTTGCATACATCAATGTTCTTCCTGCTATCAGGGAAGCTGTCAAGAACCTCAAGGGAGATGAGAAGACGGGCGCAGAAATAGTAATAAGGGCTCTCGAGGAACCCATCAGGCAGATTGCTCAGAATGCAGGAGTTGAAGGTTCAGTGGTAATCGAAAAACTTAAGAGCCTTGACAAGGGCATCGGATACGATGTACTGCAGGAATCATATGTCAACATGATAGAAGCCGGCATAGTGGATCCTGCGAAAGTAACCCGTTCGGCGCTGCAGAATGCGGCAAGTGTTGCAGCCATGGTTCTCACAACGGAAAGCCTCGTTGCAGACATACCGGAGGAGACACCCCCGATGCCTATGGGCGGCGGCGGAATGCCGGGAATGATGTAATCCATCTTTTATCACATCACATAGATAGAAAAGAATCCCGCAAACCGTGGGATTCTTTTTTTACCGTCCGGAAACCCGGAATCAAACAGTTGCTTTGGGCAATTGTAAAATAAATCAGCCACTTTTTGTTGATAAAAATCAAACAGTTGCCTTGGGCAATTGTAAAAAAATATATGGGTCCTTTAGTGAACAAAGGTATATTTTATGATTTTCACCCTGAAAAATCAAACAGTTGCCTTGGGCAATTGTAAAAATCAAACAGTTGCCTTGGGCAATTGTTTGAAAAAGCCGTTTGATGGGAGCTGATTACACCGGGAATATTTGATGTGATATAATGGAAAAAAAGCGGCAGGCGGTGATTTATGTATAAAGTGATGATTTCGGACTTTATCAAGGAATTCGAACTTGAGATTATCCATGCCTCTGAAAATCTGAATGAAAAATATGTGACTCTGATGGAAGTCAACCGCCCGGGCCTTCAGCTGTCAGGGTATCTGGGATATTTTTTCCCCGAGAGAATCCAGCTGATGGGAAATATGGAGATGTCGTATCTCGGTACGTTCGACTCAAAAACAAGATTTGAGAAGCTGGACAATTACATGGACGACCAGATGCCGTGCATAGTGATTGCACGCGAGCTGACGGTATATGACGAGATGATCCAGGCTGCTAAGAAATATAACGTGCCTTTATTGAGAACAAAGGACATAACTTCGATTTTCCTGTCGTCGGCCATAAGTTTCCTGAACATGGAGCTTGCCGAGCGCATAAGCCTTCACGGGGAGCTGCTCGAGGTTTATGGCGAGGGAATTCTTATTCAGGGCGAGAGCGGGGTCGGAAAGAGCGAAACCGCGCTTGAGCTGGTTAAAAGGGGACACCGTCTCATAGCCGACGATGTCGTTGAGATAAGAAAGGTAAGCGAAACCACGCTTGTGGGCACCAGCCCCGAGGACATCAGGTATTTCATAGAACTGAGGGGAATAGGCATAATCGACGTCCGAAGTCTTTATGGGGTCGGATCGATAAAAAAGTATGACAATATAGACATCGTGATAAATCTGGAGCTTTGGGATGAAAACAAGCGATATAACAGGCTTGGGGTGGTTGATGAATACAATGAGATACTCGGAACGCCGATACCGTCGCTTACGATACCGGTAAGACCGGGAAGAAACCTTGCGATCATTGTCGAGGTAGCGGCTATGAACGCGCGGCAGAAGAGCATGGGATACAATGCAGCCCAGGTCCTGCAGGACAGGATATCCAGGAAGTTTGAGGCCGGCGGTGGGAAATAAGGCTATAAGGGACATGCTTCTGGAAAACTTGCGGGAAGACATACTTATTTTCGACGAACCGATGAAAAACCACACGACGTTCAGAAGCGGGGGAAAATGCGATGTACTGGCGATACCCGGCAGTGTGGAGGATATCAGAAGGCTCAACAGGTTGTGCAAGAAGAACGGCATACCGATGATTGTGATAGGCAACGGCTCGAACCTCCTGATCAGGGAAGGCGGCATCAGGGGGGTGGTGCTGAAGCTAGCGGAAAACTTCTGTTACGCAACGGTCAGCGATAATTCGGTTACAGCCCAGGCCGGGGCGCTGCTGTCAAGCATAGCCATGAAGGCCATGAACAGTTCGCTTTCCGGCCTTGAATTCGCATCCGGAATCCCGGGAACTGTAGGCGGCGGCGTAT
>JAWOIG010000147.1:0-3959 GCA_046484775.1 Clostridia bacterium
GCCGTCAGGCGTCCTCCAAGCTTCCTTGCTCACGATAGTGAGCGCAAAGACGGGGGATGAAGCGGTGGATATTTTTAAAACAAAATATGTGTCTTGTCATATTACTGATAATGATGTAGTGTGCGGACAACAATGATCATTCAGTATTCGCCAGGATCATTGAAAAAGGAATAACGCAAAACCCGGTATATACTGCATGCCAATATTCCGGCTGACACAATAAAAACAGATGTTCGTTATCCGCGTTCAAGTATAGGCAGTGGGAGATACAGTAAGGAACCCGAATGCGAAAAAACTTGAAGCATCGGTTCACAAATGATATAATTCCGATAGCCACGAAGGCGGAGCTGAAGAAGTTCCGCCTTTTTATACATATGCGGCTGCGGAATTCCGGAATAATTCCGGGACCGAATGAGAAAGAGGATAAACATTATGACGCTGACAAAAAAACTGGCTTACGGAGGACTTTTCCTCGCGTTATCGGTGCTCTTGCCTTTTATTTTCCATATCACGGGCATACTTGGAACGGTTTTTCTGCCGATGCATATTCCCGTGCTGCTCTGTGGGTTCATCTGTGGGAAAAAATTAGGCATTGCCATAGGAGCGGCGGCTCCGGTCATCAACACGCTTATAACGGGCATGCCCGTACTGTATCCGATAGGCATTTCAATGGTGTTTGAGCTGGCTGCCTATGGATTTTTCGCCGGACTGTTATATGAAAAAACAAATAAGGTTTTACCGTCCTTGCTCGGTGCAATGCTTTTGGGAAGAATTGTAAGAATCATCGCTTCATATCTCATTACCGTGCCTTTTGGAGGCGCATTCCTCTTCAAGGGAATTCTCGCGGCGCTTTTCGTGACCTCAATCTGGGGCATTGTGATACAATTTGTTTTGATTCCGCTTGTGATAGGAGTCTATAAAAAAGTTTCGAAGTGAAAAATGGCTGAAGACGCGCAGACACCGGGGTTATTCATTGGCGCCGAAAGTGTTCCTGATGTCCCCTATGATTTCCGATATGGAATCCTTGATTTTCATCGATCTGGTGCCCGGTATGTAAACTCCATGCATGTCCAGCGGAATGATATATTTCCTGCACTGCGAATCAAATATTGTGTTTGAAAGTTCCGGGGTTATCTCACCCTTGATTCCTCCGCTGGATATTATGCCCATGGGACCGATGAGGCAGTCTATGCTGCGACTTTTCATGAATCTGATTATATTGTCGCTTCCGCACACAGCACCGTTCGCCCCGGATTTCTTCATATTGAGACAGGCGGTATCATTGGTGCCAAGAGCATATACAACGGGGTCTTTGCCGAACGATTTCCGTATTTCTGCAATTATTGCCATTCCGATACCCGCGCCCTGCGCGTCGATGACCGCTATTATCAAACCAAGCCTCCAAAACTGATGAAATTTCGTTTTACAATTATATATAATGTATAATACCATATAGGGATAAAAAATCCGGGGGTATTTATGAACGGAGATTTCACAGTGCTCAGGCAGCTTGCTTCAAGAAGGAAAGAGCTAATAGGGGAAATCGACAATGACTCGAAGATAAAACTTTGGACCGACATCAATGATCTGAAGCCCACCAGGCCTCCGGTGCAAATATACCAGGTGCCGTGGTCGGAATTCCATGATTCTGAAGATATGGATTTACGTTGCAGCGATGAGTTTCTTCGAAGCGTGGAATTCACACTAAGGCGCGAAATATACGAGATTCTGAATTTCCCCGGGGACATGGTATACCTGAACAGGATAGAGTGTCCGGTGGTGCTGGTTGATTCGGGATTCATGTTGGATAACGAAGTCGATATTATAAGGTCGGGGCAAATAGACTCCCAACACTTCACTCCTGTCCTGAAGGACGAGGACGATATATATAGGATCAAGGAAGCAACGGTCGAGTACGACGCTTGCACAACCGAAAAAAGGCTTGAACTTCTGAATGAAATATTCGGGGACATATGCGAGGTCGAGCTCACAGGTCTCAAGGGACTTTGGTTCACTCCCTGGGATTACCTGATAAGCCGTACCGGTGTGACTGAAGCCATGATTGACCTGATCGAACGGCCGGATTTCGTCAATGCGTATGTATCCAGGTATGTGGATGTGTCGGTGAAAAGGCTCCATAGGTATGCCGAGCTTGGCGTCTGGGCATCGAACAACAACAATACGATCGTCGGAAGCGGAGGATACGGCTATAATTCAGACCTGAAGAAACCGTCCGTACCCAATATAGGGGCCGCTCTCGAAAATATGTGGGGCTGCGGAAACGCCCAGATGTTTTCAGAAGTCTCCCCTGACATGCACTGGGAGTTTTCTCTAAGGCACGAGATGCGCTGGCTTTTGAATTTCGGACTGATTTACTATGGTTGCTGCGAGCAGCTGCATCATAAGATAGATATTCTTTCGAAAATCCCCGGGCTGAGGAAAATATCGATGAGCCCTTGGGCGAATCTTGATATAGCCCGGGAAAGAATTGCGGGCAGATATGTGATGAGCATCAAGCCTACCCCGACTGCGCTTGCTATGCAGCCATTTGATGAGAATGTAGTCAGGGCGGAAATCAACCGCCTGCTGGATAAAACCGCGGGCAATCCCACAGAGTTCATACTTAAGGATATCAGCACTGTTAAGGGAGAACCCTGGAGGCTGAATATATGGGACAGGGTTTTCCGCGATGAAATTGACAAGAGATTTTAGGTGTCGGAGGCAAAGACATGGCAAGAAAAGTGAAGATTTCGATATTGAGCGGAAGCAGGACGCTGGAGAGCGCTTCGTCTGCAATAAAATCATTCGGGATAATGAAGGATTACTGGATAAGCCAGTTCGAGCAGGTCGCATACGACAGACCGGATTTCGTGGTTCTGCCGGAAGCCTGCGACAGGTTCCTGGATATGGATGGTAGTGTTGTTGCCGAGTACGATGATATCAGGGAAAACGAGATTCAGGTGTTTTTCTCAAAGCTTGCCCTCGATTATAGGACGGGGATTGTCTACAATACCAGGATTGCCAACAGAAACACTTCGTACGCGTGCATGCCGGATGGAGCGTTGGCGGGTAGATACGACAAGGTTTTCCCGACCACCTGGGAAATGGACGATGGCATAATTCCCGGGAGAGAAGCGGTTGTATTCGACTTTGGACCTATAAAAAAAGCGGGTTTTGCAATATGCTTCGACCTTAATTTCGACGAGCTCAGGGAAGAGTATGCAAAGCGAAAGCCTGAGGTAATTTTCTTTTCATCGATGTATCACGGCGGGTTGATGCAGAGGACCTGGGCGTATACGACAAGGTCTTTCTTCGTGTCTTCCATCTGCGCAAGGGAATGCGCCATAACCGCCCCCAACGGAAGGATTATCGCAAACAGCACCAACTACACCGAATTTTGCACCGGTGAGATAAACCTCGACAGCGAGCTCATACACCTTGATTTCAACAGGGATAAATTCGGGGACATCAAGAAGAAATACGGTCCCGGCGTCATCATCGATGACATTGGTTATCTAGGATCCGCCCTGCTGTCATGCGAGCTGGAAGACAAGACGATGGATGACGTCATCAGGGAGTTCGACCTGATCAAGCTCGACGACTACTTCAACCACTCGCGCGCCGAACGCACAAGGCGCCTCCCCTGAATCTAAACAAAACATCAAACAGTTGCCCAAGGCAACTGTTTGAAAAGTCTGCGGAGGGAAAACAACAATCAGCTAAATATAACCTTTTTATGCATTATTAGAAACAATCATTTAGTCAATCAACGTCAAAAAACAGCAAAAACATCAAACAATTGCCCAAGGCAACTGTTTGAAAAGTCTGCAGATAAAAAACAACAATCAGCTAAATAAAGCCTTTTTATGCATTATTGGAAACAATCATTGAGCCAATCAACGTCAAAAAACAGCAAAAACATCAAACAATTGCCCAAGGCAACTGTTTGAAAAGTCTGC
>JAWOIG010000187.1:0-3626 GCA_046484775.1 Clostridia bacterium
GTCGTGAGAATTTACGACAGGGCGCTCATGACCGTTGAAGCCTGCCTTAATTTCAAGGCAGGAAAATAAAACGACCGGGAGGATCATCATGAATTTCGCAATAGCCTGCGATCTTGAAGGAATCGGCGGAGTGGTCGGCTCGCCGGGGGAAGGCCTGCATCAGACATCAAGGCAATATGCGTTTGCGGCAGTACAGGCGGTAAGGGAAATAAATGCGGCCGCCGGCGCATTGTTCGACAACGGAGCCGACAGGGTTTATGTCTGGGACAACCATAACGGAAGCCTGAACCTGGATTACATGGAGCTTGACAGGAGGGTGGACATATTGGCCGGGGTCGGCGGGAAACACCGCTGGCCGGGGCTTGAAGACAGAAATATATCCGGCGTTCTGCTGATAGGATATCACCCGAAGGCGGAGACTTATGCGGGGATTCTTTCGCACACTTGCAGTTCAAGTACATATCAGTATATGAAGATGAATGGAAGAAGCGTGGGAGAGATTGAAATCGACGCCATTGCGGCAGCCAGATTGCTTAAGGCTCCCGTGATTTTTGTCGCAAGCGATGACAAGGGGGTCGCACAGACCAAGGAAGTGCTGCCCTGGGCGGGGAGCGTCGCCACAAAGGAAGCCCTCGGCAGGAACCTGGCCATACTCAAGCACCCCGCGAGGGTCGTTGATGAGATTTACTCGGAAGTCGGCAGGGCGGTGAAAAATATGGACCGGATGGAACTATATGACATCGAGGATCCGGTCGAGGTGGAAATGCGTTTCCTCAGGCTGGAGGACGCCGAAAAGCTGAATAACAGCAAAACCAAGGGCGCGGAGCTGATCGACCCCTACACGGTAAGATTCACGGCCCGATCCTTCCTGGAGCTTTACTGATATGAGGATCATCGTACGGAAAGCCATGTCAAGCGACGTCCACCGTTTGCTTGAAATCCAGAAAAAGGCTTTTCTTGTGCAGGCGCTGAAATATGATGCCTATGATATTCCGCCCATGGTCGAGGAAGAGGGAGATGTAAAAATAGATTCTCCCGGCTGGCTTGTCCTGGTCGCCGAGGCGGACGGCATTCTTGCGGGAAGCATAAGGGCTGAATTCGGCAGGGACGACGCAGAGATAAAGCGCCTTTCAGTGGATGATTCCTATCAGAATATGGGAATAGGAAGCCTGCTTATGCACGAGATAGAAAAGCACTGCGCCGGATTGAAAAGAATATGGCTTTTCACGGGCGGTCAGAGTGAAAAGAACATAAGGCTTTATGAAAAGCTGGGTTACAATATTTTCCGGGAAGAGCCGTTCAAGGATGGTTTCACACTTGTCCATATGGAGAAATTCCTGCAAATAGACGAATAGACCAAGAGCCAAATTACACTCGCTGAAAAACCGGAAATGAAACAACCGCCGGTTTGGCCGGCGGTTGTATTAGAATGCACCTCAATTTGGGGATATTGGTGCTGTTGGGGGTCAATCTCATCATTTACCGATGCTTCATCGCAACAATAAAATCATATATCTATTCTACCCATTAATTTATATTGAAAACAAAGAATTTCTAAAGCCTGTATTTGCGAGTGCATTATATGGCAATATTATTTTAAGGTGTTATAATGGCTGTTATGGCAGTTATATGAGGACAGTGGGCATTAATGATTAAGAGACTGATAACATACTACAAAAACTACCTGACATTGAACTTTTTCGGACTTCTTTTTTTAGTACTTGCCGTGGTGGGAACCACTGTCATACCATATATCATCAAAATATTGATAGACCAGGGTTTAAAAGGAAAACAGTATGAACTGATTGCTCCTTTTTGCATTGTCATACTGGCTGTCGCTTTATCAAGGGCTGTCTTCTTGTACTTCCGCGACAGGATATTCCACACCATATCCCAAAGAGTCGTCTATGATTTCAGGCTGCAGCTGTTTGATAAACTTCAGTCGCTTCCTTTTTCCTTCTATGACAAAGAAAGTACCGGAAAACTGATGAACCGTTTTACAGGCGACCTGAATGCAGTGAGGGAGTTTGTCATCAACGGTCAGATTCTGTCCGTGGAAGGAACCATACAGTTTGCCTTGTCCCTGGTATTCATGTTCTCCATGAGCGCCAAACTGTCATTGTCTCTGTTTATCATTCTTCCCTTTATCTATCTCAACACCAGTGTGGTTTCCAAAAAGCTTTTTGTGGCATTTCAGAGGGTCAGGACAGCATTTGAAAACCTCATGTCCTATGTGCAGGAGAATATCTCCGGGATCAGGGTGGTCAAGGTGTTCGGCAGGGAAAGCGATGAAAAGAAGAATTTCAAGAAACATGCCGACGAGTACAAGGATGCAAATGTCAATGTCATCGAGATAAGGGCCAGGCACAATCCTCTTTCTTCGCTGATCGTCGATTGCGCAAGCATACTTGTTTTCTGCTTCGGAGGAATCCTGGCGATTAAAAATCAGATCACCATCGGTGAATTGGTCGCATTCAACAGCTATATATTCATGTTCATGGGTCCTGTCAACAATATCAACAATCTGGTGAATCAGTCGCAGAATGCCAGCACATCACTTGAAAAGATATTTGCCGTGCTGGACACGGAGCCTATCATTAAAAATGTGGAGAATTCATATGAACCTGATTCCATTACCGGAGCCATCAGGTTTGATAAAGTCTTTTTCAAATATCAGGATGACTATATCTTAAGTGATATCAACATCGATATCAGACCGGGTCAGGTCATTGGAATCATGGGAGCGACGGGAAGCGGCAAGACATCGCTTATCAACATGATCTCCAGATTTTATGATACGTCAAAAGGGTCTGTTTTCGTTGATGGTGTGGATGTCAGGCAATATAACCTGTATCATCTTAGGAAAAACATAGGGGTTATCCTGCAGGAAACCTTTCTGTTTTCAGATACCATCGAAAACAACATCAAGTTCGGACGAACCGAAGCTTCGAAAGCCGAAGTCATTCAGGCGGCAAAAATAGCCGATGCCCATGAGTTCATTGAAAAGCTGCCGAACGGTTACCAGACGAAAATCGGGGAAAGAGGAATGGGTTTGTCAGGGGGACAGAAGCAGCGTCTGGCCATTGCCAGGGCAGTGCTTTTCAATCCCAGGATCCTTATACTTGACGATGCCACCAGCAGTGTGGACATGGACACGGAACATAACATACAGAGCACCCTGAACAGCGTCATGAAAGACAGGACCACCATCATAATCGCACATCGTATCTCTGCCGTCAAAAACGCCGATCAGATCATCTGCATGGAAAGCGGACGGATCATTGAACACGGCACGCACAATGAATTGCTTAAAGAAAGAGGCTACTATTTCAAGACGTTCATTCAGCAGTATGCGGACATGGAGGTGGAATCAGATGGATGATGATAAAAAAACAGCTCCAATAAACCGGCATTACATCAAGAGACTCCTGAAATACCTCATGAAATACAAGAAGAATGTCATCCTGACCATTTTATGCATGTTCATTTCAAGCGGATGCGCCATGCTGTCTCCGTTTCTGCTGCAGCAGATCATCGATATCTATATACCGGACAAGAATACAAGAGGGCTTTTGTTCATCAGCTTTCTGCTTCTTGTCAGTGTCATCATGGCTTTCGCTTTCAAC
>JAWOIG010000019.1:0-23543 GCA_046484775.1 Clostridia bacterium
TCACAGTCTGTTCGACCTGACCGACATGGACCATCAGGGAATGCTCGTCGAGGGCTATGACGTGCTTGATAGGTTCATAACCATCTACAACCATCCGTATTACATCGAGCATATGGAGAACCTGGGTTTTGAAAAGGAAGTGGACTGGGTCGAATACCAGATCCTCGTGCCCCGGGAACCCCTGGAAAAGTATGCCCGTATATCCGCGATAGTCAAGAAGAAATACGGTTACAAGTTGATTGAGTTCAATCATAAAAAAGACATACTTCCCTGGGCCCAGCGCGTTTTCGACCTTTACAACACGGCCTACGAGCCCCTTTTCGGCACAACCGAGCTATCCCAGGCGCAGATAGACATGTATATAGACGCTTTCTTTGGTTTCGTCAATCCGGATTTCATCAAGGTAGTCGTCGACAAGGATGACAATGTCATAGGTTTCGGAATAGCACTGCCCTCGCTTTCCAAGGCCATGCAAAAGGCGAAGGGAAGGCTGTTTCCCTTCGGCTTCATTCATATTCTCAGGGCGATCAGGAAAAACGATACGCTCGACCTGTATCTGGTGGCCGTCCATCCTGATTATCAGGGAACCGGTGCCAACGCGCTCCTTATGGACAGCATCTTGCGCGCCGCTATAAAGAACGGAATAACAATTAGCGAAACCGGGCCGGAGCTCGAGAATAACGTCCAGGTCCAGAGCATGTGGAAGGACGTGGAACGCAGGCAGCACAGGCGCAGGCGCGTCTTCAAGAAAAAACTGGTGTGATTGGGGAATCCGCCGGTATCCTGCATCGGATTACTCAATTATCAATATATTGGAAATTTTCAGATTTTTATTATCTTGCTACCTTGCTAACCCGATCCGTCAGGAAATCCACAAGTTCGACTGAACCTACAATACTCCAATTCATCTCGTTCTGCGGAAGTATTTCGTAGAGTTCATACCTTTTGGGCTCCTGTTCCGTTTCTTTGCCGGATTTGAATGGTTGACTCGCAAACGGCATATATTGTTTAGTGTAATTGTTAACCAAATATTCGTTTTCATTTATTCCTGGGAAAATACCCAGCTCGCCATCCATAATGTAATAATCAACATAGGATCTTAACCCTTCGGGCATTCTGTCGGGCAAAAGTCCTAAAAATGCTATATATTCACTGTTCACCCGGAGATTGATGTCGTCTTCCCAGTAAGTCATCGGAGAGTGTTCCGTATAAATCATCAACTCAGTATCCGGCTTAATATTCCTGTTCCCGAAATCCGACAATACTTTGACGGTATATACCGTCGCCGGTATATCGCTTGTGTAATTGTATTCCGTATCTGTCCATTGGTATGTGATGTATGATTTTTCAATCACCCTGAATTTCAACAGTGCATCGCTCCCGAGGATAAACTCATCCAGGGAATATGCAATTTTCATCGCCGAATAAACATTGCATTCTATTTCGTCATCTTTCAAAATCTTTATTCCCTCAGGTATTTTGTTTTTCTGCACACATCCTGTCAGTGTGAACAGAGCAAATATTATCAGGATAAATATTAATATTTTTCTCATGACTCCACTCCCCATCATAAAACTCGATCTCAACTCGAATCAAGAGGACGATATCGATGTCATCATTGCCGTGTGTTCATAGAAACATGTCCGCAACTTCCATCGAATGTATTTATAGATACCCTACAGGTATCGATCTGATCCCCTTGCTTAAAACCAATAATTCAGGGTATTGGTTAATCACTGCACCGTCCCCAATCTGCATATCCCCTGCTATCGCTACCGGTTCCAGCAATCGGAATGCCTGCGCCATATTTTTATTCGGCTTGGCTGTCATTTTTATTTCAATTGGATATACCACTCGGCCAATTTCCAAAATCAAATCAATTTCCCGTTGATCAGCGTCTCTGTAGTAATAGAGATCACGCACCGATTTTCCGGAATTCAAAAAGGACTTGATAATCTCCGATACCACCCAGGTTTCAAAGAACTGACCTGATTTTGCTCCATGCAGAATTGTTTCCGGCGTAATCCATCTTGTGAGCCAAGCCATAAGTCCCGTATCCATAAAATATATTTTCGGTGTCTTGAGCATACGTTTCAAATGATTATTATGGTATGGATACAGTTGCAGAATAATACCCGATGTTTCAAGTATCTGGATCCAACGTCTGGCTGTAGCTGCAGAAACACCGGTTTCCCGGGCAATATTATCATAATTCAAAAGTTCACCGCTCCGCGCTGCAACAGTTGCCATGAAACGTACAAAGTCGCTTTTATCCGTTATCTTTGTCAGATGATTAACATCACGCTCAATATATGTTGTCACATAACTGGAATAGAACGTCTCCCAGTCATCATGTGACGCAACAAGTCTTGGCATGCTCCCCCGATGGATCATTGTCCAAATGTCGTGCGTATCGATGCTTTCTTTTCCCCGAACTGAAAGATAATCTTCATTTGGTACGAAAGGTAACGCACAGGTGACTTTTTTCTGCTCACGATAAGAAATACCCTGAAGTGGAAGTATTGCCAGTCTGCCGGCCAGAGATTCACTGACATTCTGCATCAGATGATACGCCTGCGAACCGGACAGAAGGAACAAGCATTTTTCAGAACGATTATACTTGAGCGAATCAAATCGCATTTCATCAATCCGAATCTTTAAATAAGAAAATAATTCCGGAATATATTGGATTTCATCAAGTATCAGTTCAGGAGAATGATTCATGAGGAATAGCGCCGGATCATCTTTTGCCTGCTGTAAAAGAAGCGGGTTGTCAAAAGAGATATATTCGTAATTACCTGCAATCATTTGCAGCAAAGATGATTTGCCAACTTGTCGTGGGCCTGTAATCAAAACCGCGGGAAAAGAACTTATTGTTTTTATAAGATGATTGGTGATGGTTCTATTGATCCAGTCCATAAAGGTCCTCCATATCACATGTTGCTATTATTATAGAACAATTTCTCGTATATTACAACATTGCTTGATGGATTATACGAACTTATTGCTTTGATGTCATCAGTGAGCGACCCCCGGTTCGAACCCCGTTCGATTGACCGGTCGGTAAAACAGGAATAGAATCAGATCGGGAAGTGATTTATTTGACGCAATATGGCCGGAATCCCGGAAACCCGCTCCGCAAGGCCGCCGTTCTGCTCCTGCTCGCAGCATTCGTCGCCCTGTTGTCGTCCTGCTCGGACAACCTGGAAAAGAACTTTGACGCAGCAGCAGCCGCCGGTTTCTATGAGCTCGCATCCGGGGCAAAGCCCATGTACGGGGATGAGCCCTCCCCCGGGACGGAAAGACCGTTCCCGGCTTCTTTCGTTATAACCGGGAAGCTCGTGATAATAGCCAAACCCGTATTCGATGATTCTCCTGCGATGATTCCGACCGATGTATACCACAAGTATTACTTCTCGGAATATAAATGGTATGCCGCCGATCCCTCGGAAGTCAGGTATGTTGTGCTTGTCGAACAATACATCGAGGCAGAGGGCCCCGGTAAAACGCTTAACTCAATCATATTTACGATCGTCGACCTTTCATATAGGGAGCAGGTGTACAAGGCCATCCTGCCGGGCTCTCCCGATTCGGACGCCCCGCCTTACCGCGAGCTTGCCGAAATCCTGGAATCCCTGGTTCTGTAAGCTTATGCAAATCCAATTTTTAAGCCGGTGATACCGCCGACGGACAGCACGTACGTCAGGCATGCGGACTTCAGTCGGGAAGGTCCCAGACGCCCGCGCCATTGTCAATGGCATTATCCTGGGCTTCAAACAAATGGGATATATACTTATAGTCCCCGTAAAGATATCTGACCGTGGCAAGCCCGCGGCTCACGAGCAAGTGGTTCAACAGGACTCCGTCGGCCCAGACCCATGCCAGGAGCCTTCCATATTTGTCATATGCCTCGCTTTGCGAATCCTTTTCTATGATGATGGAACGGGCATTTGCGAGCATATCCCCCGTGAACTCCTTTGCGGCCGCGGCAATTTCCCTCAATTCATCGTCACCGACATCCATTTCCGGCGTATCTATGGCCAGGAACCTAACCTCCACGGATTGTCCGTCCATGTACAGAAGGGTTGAGTCTCCGTCGATCTGACCCGCGAACTCCACGGATTCATAGCCGTCGGTGAAAAAATCCATGCCGCCATAATCAATGTCTAAAAGCGCGGGACCCGCCGTCTCATTTTGCTCAGCCAAATCATTCGTCTGCACTGAACATGAAGTGAACAGTATGATTATGGAAAATATAATGGATATAATTGCGAATTTGCTTTTCATTTGATGTTTATTACCTTTACGAGGCCTGTATTTACAACCGCTGCAAACCGGGTCATGATGCGACGGGAACATTTGTCCGTCACGTGTTCAGACTCCTGCGTCCGCATTTAGTGAATATTCTTGCAAAACAGCCCGTTTTATTGATTTCAGTCGAAGAAGCTTCCCTGGCTGCTCCCGGGCAGTCCGTCCACCGCGCCCAGTTCCTGCAGCTTCGCAAGCGCCGACTTTGTAAGCCTTCCGCGTTCCCTGAGGTCGTCGAGCGATGTGAATTCCTTCTTTTCTCTTTCGACTACGACCGTATGGGCGGCCTTCGCTCCTATTCCACCCACCGCGACAAGGGGCAGCCTTATGCCGTCTTCCTCCCTGATGAACTTCTCAGCAAGCGATTTCCTTATATCTACCGGATTGAACTTTATTCCCCTTGCATACATCTCCGCGACGATTTCCAGGATTGTATATATGTTCTGTTCCCTCGCCGACATGCGCTCATCCTTGTTCCGAAGTTCCGTCATATACCTGAGGCAGTCTTCCATCGAGCCGGCCATAGAGGTTGCCTCGAACTCGTCCGCCCTTATCGAAAAGTAAGCCGTATAGTATTCCATCGGGTAATATATCTTGTACCATGCTATCCTCAGCGCCATGATTACATACGCCGCGGCGTGCGCTTTCGGAAACATGTATTCGATTTTCTTGCAGGATTCCACATACCATCCCGGAATGCCAATCCCGAGCATCGCCTTTTCATGTTCCCTGTCAATGTTGCTGAACTTTTTCCTTACCTTCTCCATGATGGTGAACGCCATCTTGGAATCCATCCCGTGCCTCATAAGGTACAGCATTATGTCGTCCCTGATGCTGATGACGTTCTGAAGGGTGGCCGTGCCGCTCTTGATGAGGTCCTCGGCATTGTTCCTCCAAACGTTCTCTCCGTGCGACAGGCCGGATATCTTGAGCAGCTCTGAAATGGTCCCGGGCACCGCCGTTTCAAGCATACCCCGTACAAAACCCGTTCCGAATTCAGGTATCCCTAGGACGCCCAGGCTGCAGTTCAGGTTTTCCCTGAGTCCGAGGGCTTCGGTTCCCCTGAACAATGACATTATTTTTTCATCCCTGATATTGATGTCCCTCGCCTTTGTTCCCGTCAGGTCCTCAAGCATCTTGAGAACCGTCGGGTCGTCGTGGCCGAGAATATCAAGCTTGAGCAGTGTGTCGTGCATTGAGTTGAAATCGAAATGAGTGGTTATGGTATCTGATTCGGAGTCGTCCGCCGGCCGCTGGACGGGCGTGAAATCATATATCGAATATCCCTCGGGAAGAACCACCATGCCTCCGGGGTGCTGTCCGGTGGTACGTTTCACACCTGCGCATCCTTTGACGAGCCTGTTGATCTCCGCCTTGTTGTGGGGAATTCCGTTTTCCTCAAGGTAGCCTTTTACGAAACCATAGGCGGTCTTGTCGGCGATGGTGGATATCGTGCCCGCCTTGAAGACATTGTCGCTTCCAAAAAGCTCCTCGACGTGCTTATGCGCCAAAGCCTGGTATTCACCCGAGAAGTTCTGGTCTATGTCGGGCATCTTGTCGCCGTCGAACCCCAGGAATGTCTCGAAGGGAATGTCGAAGCCGTCCTTGCCGTAATCCGATCCGCATATAGGGCATTTCCTGTCCGGCATGTCTATTCCGCAATCGTATTCCGACGGATCTGCGAACTCTATGTTCTTGCAGTTCCTGCATATATAGTGCGCCTCAAGCGGGTTGACTTCCGTTATACCCGCAAGGAAAGCCGCGAAGGACGAGCCTACGGATCCCCTGGATCCCACCAGATATCCCTGCTCGATTGATTTTGCGGCAAGCTTCTGGGCGATTATGTACATGACGGCGAACCCGTTGCTGATAATCGAATCCAGTTCCCTGTTCAGCCTGGACTCAATTTTTTCATGCAGTCTGCCGCCGTATAGCTCCGCCACGCGGTCCATGCATATTTTCCTAAGTTCATCCTCCGACCCCTCAAGCACGGGCGGAAATGTCTTTTTGGGTATAGGCGTAAGTTTTTCAATCCGCGATGTTATGAATGCAGGAACTTCCACGACGGCCGAATAAGCCCTTTCGCTCCCCAGATACGCAAACTCATCCAGCATCTCGCCGGTCGTCCTCATGTAAAGCGGGGCCTGGTATTCGACATCCTTGAACTTCATTCCGTGCATTATGATCTTTCTGAACACGGCATCGCCTTCATCGAAGAAATGGGCGTCGCATGTCGCCGCGACGGGTATGTTGTTCCTGATTCCGGTTTCATCTATCCTCTTGTTCAAATTGCGTATATCGTCAAGGTTTTTCAGCTTGCCGTCCCTTACCATGAACGAATTGTTGTCAACGGGCTGAATCTCAAGATAATCGTAGAACGATGCAATCCCGTCCAGAGTACCGTCATCCGCGCCCGCGACAGCCGCCGTATAGAGCTCGCCTGCCTCGCATGCGCTTCCTATTACCAGTCCGAGGCGCTTTGCATCCAGCAGACTTTTGGGAATCCTGGGTTTTTTATAAAAGAAATCCAGGTGCGAAACGGATATCATTTCATAGAGGCTCTTCAGCCCGGTCCCGTTCCTTGCAAGTATGACAACATGGTGCTGTTGCATTGTCTTTTTTACCGTTTCGGCCGCAGCCTTGATACAAAGCTCGTTCTCAGACTTTATTCCCTTTGTTTTTACAGCATCGCAAATTTCCTTCCAGACGGCAAGGGAGTCTCCCCCGGGCTTTCCTTTCAGCCACCTGCATCCGGCTAATGCTTCGCGTGCGGCGGTCAGATCCATGACCCTTGCCCCGAGCCCGCCGAGAATCCGGGCGGTCGTATCTTCCTTATCCGCGGGCATGTATGCGATAAGGCTGTCCCCGGCAATGGATATGATCTCATCATGGGCATCGGCCCTGATTTCATGAGACTGACCGGGTTCACCGTTCTCTATGCAGATAATCTTCAGATCCCCGCCATTTCTTTCACAAATCACGGCCTTTTCGCCAAAGGCGGCTTCGGCGGGATTGAAAATGAAGGCCCTTCCGTTGTCCACAAGGTATCCCTCGACGCCGTATATCGCCTTGATGCCGTATTTCTCCGCATACTCGGCCGCTTCCGGGAATGCCTGCACCACGCCATGGTCTGTTATTGCAACGGCCTCATGACCCCATTCGGACAGCGTCCTGAAAAGTTGTGCCGGCTCAATGAATCCGTCCTTGGCGCTCATCTTGGTGTGAAGATGCAGCTCCACGCGTTTCTTTTCCGCGCCGTCCTGCCTTGACGACCGAAGCGGCTCGCATTCGTTGATATCCCTGACCATGATGATGTTCTCGCCGTCCCTGCTGTCGTAGCTGTACTTTCCCTCTACCTCGACGCTGTTGCCCGGCTGAAGCAGCTTCCTCAGTTCCCTGGCCGCCGCCTCGTCGGTGAACATCTTGCAGGTTATCGACGACGTATAGTCCGTGGCATCGAACTTCAGGAGCGTCTTGCCGCTCCTTGTAATCCTGCTTTCAAAGTTGATGACCTCGCAGAAAAAGGCAACCTTCTCATACTCATTGCCAAGGTCGCAGATCCTTACCGTTTCAACCTTTTTTTTCTTCCTATAATTGTTCACACGCTCGGGTGCCGGCGCATGTTTCGTCTCAACGGATATTTTCCCGTTCTCGGCGATCGTCTTCTGCTCCAGCTCCTGCTTGATCTTGATATATTCATCCCTGCCGTTGCCATTCCCGATGAGCCTGCATTTCGGCTCGGCCTCGAGCTTCAGGTTTTTTGTTATGAATTCGGATATATGCCTTACTGCGCCGGTGGCCTTTACAAAACCGTCGCATACATCGGGCAGGCTGATCAAAACGGCTCCGTCGTCAAGTTCGACCGATATCCCGCCGGCATAAGGCGCAAGCGTCGGGCAGAAATCCACCAGCCTGTCAATGATGTCCTTTTTCTCATCCTCGCCGAGCACCGCATTCCCGATCGTGCAGAAAACACCCAGGTTGTCCGTCTCGAAATGAGATTTGAAATAGCCCTCGAGTTCCTTTTCCTGCCCCAGAAAAACATAGTCGTCCGACTGCAGCTCAACCGTGATCTTCTTGCTGAGTCTGTTTATCTTCGCTCCCCTGACCTTTATCCTTTGCATAATGCCCGGTGTGTCTCCCATCAGTCCCCCCGGCCCTTTTCAAGAATCATTTTCATCAGTTCTTCGACCGCCTCCCCGCCGTCCACGGTTTTGACGACCCTGCCTTTTTCAAATATAACCGCCCTGCCCTTGCCGCCCGCCAGTCCCAGGTCGGCGTTCCTGGCTTCGTTCGGGCCGTTTACAACGCATCCCATGATCGCTACATCCAGATTTATATCAAGCGACGAGGTTCTTTCCTCAAGCTCCTTCGCGATGCCGATGATGTCGATTTCGGTTCTTCCGCATGTCGGGCATGATATTATGTTGACGCCCTTCCCGGAAATTCCGAGCGCCCGCAGAAGCACCCTGGCGGCGTTTACTTCCATTACGGGATCCGCGGTAAGCGAATACCGTATCGTGTCGCCTATGCCCTCCGACAAAAGGATTCCGAGCGCCGCGGATGACTTTATCGTTCCGGAAAACGCAGTTCCGGATTCCGTAAGACCGAGATGCATCGGATAATCATATTTTACATGCATCAGGCGGTTGACCTCCACCATCGCGCGGATGTCCGGGGACTTGGCCGCGATGACCAGATTCGAGTATCCCATGTCCTCTATCATGCCGATCTGCCTGTCAAGGTCTTCCATCATGGCTTCCACCGTCGGCCCGCCGTATTTTTCATAAAGTGCTTTGCTTAGCGAACCTGAGTTTACCCCGACCCTGATGGGCACCTGCCTTTCCGAGGCTGCCTTCACGACTTCCCCGACCTTGGACGCTCCCCCGATGTTTCCTGGATTTATCCTGATTTTATCAACCCCGGCCTCTATGCTCCCGACCGCCAGTCTGTGGTCGAAATGTATGTCCGCGGCCAGTGGGATTCCTGTCATGCGCTTGATTTCCGGTATCTTCCTTACGCATTCCTCGTTAAAAACGGCTATCCTGACAAGACCGCACCCGGCTTTTTCAAGCTCCAGTATCTGCCCCGCGGTTGCCTTTGCGTCGCGGGTATCCGTGTTTGTCATGGACTGCACAAGCACGGGATTGTTCCCGCCTATCGCAGCATTGCCGATTTTTATCTCTTTTTTCTTCATATCGTCATCCAAGCCCAATCAGTCTTGCTATGTCGTTATATGTAGCGAATACCAGCAGCGCGAGCAGAAGTATGAATCCCGCGATTGTAATCCACGCGGTTTTTTCCATCGGGAACGGTTTCTTGCGTATCCACTCGATGCTATGGATCACAATCTTGCTTCCGTCAAGCGCTGGGAACGGTATCAGGTTCATCAGCCCGAGGTTGAGGCTTATGAAAGCCATCATTCCGGTCAGGCTTATCATGAACATGCCGAAGGTCTCCTGCTTGATGGTTTCGCCGATCGTCGATACTATTCCCACGGGTCCCATCATCTCGCTGAACCTGACGGTTCCGGTTACAACCCAGGCTATCGACAGCAATACTGCCCTGAGGGTTGATACGGAATATTTGACGCTATGTTTGAACGCGGTCCAGATATTGGTCGGGGACCCTTTGTAATATATGCCGAGATCGTAGTATTCGGGCTGTTCCGACACCGCCGCCCCGAACTCGAATTTCATCTCCACGCCGTTTCTCAGAGCCGAGACTTCAAGCATCCCCCCGGTGAATTTCTTCATCACAGAATCTATTTCGTACCTGTCCGCCACGGGCTCCCCGTTCACTGCGGTTATGACATCCCCGGCCCGCAGCCCCGCCAGATAACCGTTGGAATCCTGCTCGATGCTGGCAACGACATTGGTTTCTCCCTCCGGGATGAAATTGATCCTATGGATTATGCCGCCCTTTTTCTCCGGCATGGCGGAAGCGGTTATCTTTTCGCCGTCGGAAACATATACTATTTCGACAGGCTCGCCTTTGTTTGTATAAAGCAGTATCGTCAGGTCAAGGGGATCGTAAATCCTCCTGCCGTCTATGGAAACGATTCTGTCGCCATCCCTTATGCCCGCTTCATATGCGGCCATCCGGGGATTGACAACCACATTTTCGTCAAGCGTATAGCCTGATGAAAGAAACAGTATGAAAAGAAGAAGGATTGCGAATATGAAATTCGCAGCAGGTCCCGCTGCGACCGCGATTATCTTTTTATATGCGGGCATGCCCGAGTATGACGTATCGCTTTCCACTTCCTTTTCCTCTCCCTCCATGCTTACGAATCCGCCTATCGGTATTGCCCTGATGCTGTAAACGGTTCCGTTTTTTTCAAAGCTGAAAAGCTTCGGTCCCATGAAAAGTGCGAATTCAAGAACCTTTATCCCGACGGCCTTTGCCGCGAGGAAGTGTCCCAGCTCATGAACGAATATTATTACGCTGAGCGCTATTATCGCTATTACTATAGTCAAATCCTGCCTCCGTTCCGGGCGGCCGCCCTGGCCGCCGAGTCTGCCTCGAGTATTGTTTCGATCCCATCGGCTTCGATAGGTTTATGGGCGTCCATCACTCTTTCGATTATGTCCGGTATGTCCGTGAAACCTATGGAGCCTTCAAGGAACATGCCCACCGCCTCTTCATTCGCCGCATTCATGACGCATGGCATCGTGCCTCCTGCGCGTCCGGCCCCATAAGCCAGCGCAAGGCACCTGAAGGTATCGGCGTCGGGTTCCTCGAAAATCAGTCCGCCTGTATTATATATATCCAATTTTTTATAATTATTGCATTTTCTTTCGGGATGGGTCAGCGCATATTGTATGGGTATCCTCATGTCGGGTGCCCCGAGCTGCGCAAGTATGCTGTTGTCGTTGAACTCCACCATGGAGTGGACGATGCTACCGGGATGGACCACAACCGTTATGTCGTCGTATCCCAATCCGAAAAGCCATCTTGCCTCGATTACTTCAAGTCCTTTGTTCATAAGCGTCGCGCTGTCTATGGTTATCTTGCTCCCCATCACCCAGCTGGGATGCCTCAGTGCCATTTCCCTCGTCACATCCTTCAATTGTTCAAGGGAATACCCCCTGAAAGGTCCGCCTGAGGCCGTAAGGTATATTCTTGACAGATACTTCCGCCCGTTTTCGGCAAGACACTGAAATATCGCGGAATGCTCGCTGTCGACGGGTATTATCGTGCAATTGTGCGCTGCCGCCATGTCAATGACCAGCCGCCCGGCTGCCACAAGCGTTTCCTTGTTCGCAAGCGCCAGCCTTCCCGAACTCCGTATCGCTTCCAAAGTGGGCAGTATTCCCGCACTTCCCACAATTCCGTTGACAACTATGTCCGCGCCGCAATCCCTTATGCACTCCAGGATGCCTTCCATGCCTCCATAAGCCTTTGCACCGCTTTTTTCGCGGGCGAAGGCATCATAAGCCTCCATGCTGTGCAATGCCGCACGAGGCACACCATACTCCCTGCAAATCTCAAACAGTCCGTCATAATCCGACCCCGCCGCGACCCCCGAAACAGTATATCCCGCCTGTCTGCAGACATCCAGGGCCTGCCTTCCTATTGAACCCGTCGCGCCGAGTATGCAAACTTTTGTCATTCCGTCTCCCTGGCCGTCCCGGCCCGCAACCCCATCATATTATCAAAACAAGGTAAATCAAGGGTGCAAGAAAAATTATGCTGTCTATCCGGTCCAGCATTCCGCCGTGCCCCGGTATCAGCCTGCCGAAATCCTTGATTCCGAAATGCCTCTTTATGTATGATGCAATCCAGTCCCCGACCTGTGCGGCCGCTCCGGATACCAGCATTATGAACAAAACGGCGGGTATCGAGGGAATCCATCCTGTTATGGCATTCATTATCAAGGTATACCCAAGTATGAC
Organism: Clostridia bacterium; assembly: GCA_046484775.1. Taxonomy (GTDB): domain Bacteria; phylum Bacillota; class Clostridia; order DUPQ01; family DUPQ01; genus JAFGQE01. The sequence continues at coordinate 12,207 of JAWOIG010000019.1, forward strand.
CAGCACACTGCCGATATAACCCCCGATGCTTCCTTCCACGGTCTTGGCGGGGCTTATGGATGGTACTATTTTTTTCTTCCCGAAAAAATATCCGGTGAAATATGAAAATGTGTCCGTCGCCACCCCGCCCAGGATTACATAGCCAAGCAGCCATTTCCCCATCGGCAGTTCTATTATCAGGACTGCGAAGCCAAGAAGAAAGACCGTATAGATGCAGCCGAAGAAGGTGTGGACGGCGCTTTTCAGATCATGGTTCCGTGAAAAAACCGAGGCGGCTGCAAGCGTCATCAACAGCAGCGTTGTTGCAAGCATCACTTCGTAACCATCGGAAAGCCCTGTCGCTGCAATAATCCCGTATCTGACATTGAAGAGCAGCATCGTAAACAGACCCGTCCATATATATCCGATTATCCTCATCGGTCTTATGCCCGATGACTCGAGCATATTCATGTATTCATGACAGCAAAGCAATGCCAGGATGAAAAACAGTATATAGAAGTACTGGACCGGCAATACTAACGCAAGCACGACAATCAGTATTACGGTCAGCCCCGCAAGCACCCTTTTCTTCATCCCCTGACACCTCCGAACCTTCTATTCCTTTTATTATAATCCTCAACCGCCTTAAGGAGATGCTTTATCCTGAAATCAGGCCAGAGGACGTCGGAGAACCACAGCTCCGTGTACGACGCCTGCCACAGCAGGAAGTTGGACATCCTTTTCTCCCCGCTTGACCGTATTATCAGGTCCGGCTCGGGAATCCCCGTGGTGAACAGGTTGTCGGACATCGTGTTTTCGTTTATTTCATCCGGGGTCATTTCTCCGTTTATGCATTTCATGGCAATCGTCCTGGCCGCCTCGGTTATCTCGCTCCTGCCGCCATAGTCCAGCGCTATCACGAATGTGAGTCCCGTCCTTCCCGCAGTCTTTCTTTCGGTTTCTTCTATCCTCTCGATTATATCCTGTGCAAGCCTGTTCCTGAGTCCGATGATCCTGATCCTGACATTTGATTTCTCAAGCTCCCTGCCTGTGTCGTCAAGGAACTCCCTGATCAGATTCATGAGGTTTTCAACTTCCTTGTCCGGTCTTTTCCAGTTTTCCGTCGAAAAGGCATATGCCGTCAGATATTTGAGTCCGATTCTATCGCAATCCTCGACAAGCTTCCTTATTGCCGTGGCCCCCGCCCTGTGGCCCGCACTCCTCGGGAGGCCCCTTCGCCTTGCCCATCTTCCGTTTCCATCCATGAAAAGGGCGATGTGGACCGGAAGTTCGGGTATTTCGTTTTTTATTTTCTTCATAGGACCGTTCCCTCATCCCGGTGCTTGTTCTTATATTATATAATACCAAAACAGGCGTAATATTGTAATAGGCGCACGGCCTTTCATCGAAAAGAAAACATCCATCCATCGCGATGCCGGACAGGAAGCCCGGTCGAAAATTCAAATGCCGGCCAGCTTGTCCTTGACATGAAAAGGGGGCAGTCCGCCCCCTTCAGTGTTTTTGTGGATACAGCATGGGACAATCAGACCTCTGTTACTTCATCTTCCTTTTCCTTAATAATACTGTCTATGTCCTTGATATGGTTGTCCGTGAGCTCCTGAATGTCCTTCTCAATGGCCTTCAAGTCGTCCTCGGTAATCTCGCTGTTCTTTTCCTGCTTCTTGTAACCGTCGAGGGCCTGCCGCCTGACATTCCTTATCTTGACCTTGGCTTCCTCGCCGTGGGCCTTGATGGTCTTGACTATCTCCAGTCTCCTCTCTTCGGTTAGCGAAGGAAACGCAAGCCGAATCACCTTGCCGTCGTTAGAAGGATGAATCCCTATGTTCGAGGCGAGTATTGCCTTGTCCACATCCTTTACGACATTCGAGTCCCATGGTTGTATGACTATCATCCTGGCATCTGGAACCGATATGTTTCCGAGCTGGTTTATAGGGGTCTTCACCCCGTAGTAATCGACCATAATGCCATTGAGGATCCCGGGGTTAGCCCTTCCTGCCCTTATGGTGGAAAGATGTTCCTTGAAATTGACTATGACTTCATCCATATCCTTCCTGTATTCGGTATATTCGCCTGTATACTGCATATGATACCTCCCTCTTGAATTTATGATAATTATCTCATAATCGCATTCGCCATGGCAACCGCTATTTTTCTATGAATGTGCCCGAGCTGTTCCCGAGTACCGCTTCCACTATGTTGTCGGGTTTCTCGAGCGCGAACAGCAGCGACGGCATCCCGTTGTCAAGGCAAAGCGATGTCGCCGTAAGGTCTATGGCTGTCAGCTTCTTCATCAGCACCTCATGATATGAAATGGTCTTGTATTTCTTTGCCTCCGGGTTGGTTCTCGGATCATCTGAATATATCCCGTCGACATTCTTTGCAAAAAGAATTATGTCTGCATCGATTTCCGCCGCCCTGAGGGCTGCGGCAGTATCCGTCGAGAAGAATGGGTTGCCTGTTCCGCACGCGAATATGACTATCTCATTCCTGTTCAGATAGGAAACGGCCTTGCGCCTTATGTATGGTTCGGCTATCCGGTCCATGGGTATGGCAGTCATCACCCGTGTCGGTATCTCTCTTTTTTCTATGGCATCCTGCAGGGCAAGGGAGTTTATGACCGTTCCAAGCATTCCCATGTGGTCGGCCGTCGACCTGTCCATTCCCGCGCCGTCCCTGCCCCTCCAGAAATTCCCTGCACCTACGACTATGGCAATCTGAACCCCCATTTTATACACTGTTTCAATGCTGCCGACAATTCCGTTCAATGTTTCGGAATCTATTCCGAATCCTTTGCTTCCGGCAAGGGCTTCCCCGCTGAGCTTCAGCAGTATACGGTTGTAGATTGGTTTGCTCATATCAATACCCGCTTTCCTAAAACTTGTAAAAATGTATAAAAAAAGGGCACTGTTCGCGCCCTTTCGTTTGATTATTTACCCATTGTCTTCTGAACTTCATCAGCAAAGTTCTCTTCCCTTTTTTCAAGACCTTCGCCCATCTCATATCTGGCGAATCTCCTGATCTTTATATTCTCGCCGATTCTGGCTATAAGCTCAGTTGTGAGTTCCTGGATTGTTTTATCGGGATCCTTGATATATGACTGTTCCGTGAGACAAATCTGCTTGAAGAACTTATCAAGCCTTCCTTCGGTTATTTTGTCCACGATTTTCTCCGGTTTGCCTTCGTTCAGGGCCTGGGCCTTGAGAATTGCCTTTTCCTTCTCGATGACTTCAGCCGGAACATCCTCGCGGCTTACATATTCGGGTTTCATGGCTGCTATCTGCATTGCCACATCTTTCCCGAACTGCTGAAAATCCTCGTTCTTTGCAGCAAAGTCCGTTTCAATGTTGACTTCGAGCAAAACCCCTATCCTGCCGTTTCCGTGTATGTATGATGTAACGATTCCCTCGGCGGCTATCCTTCCGGATTTCTTGGCTGCCGTTGAAATTCCCTTTTCCCTCAATATATCTCCGGCCTTTTCAAGATCGCCCTTGGCTTCCACCAATGCTTTCTTGCAATCCATCATGCCGGCCCCTGTCTTATCCCTCAATGTTTTAACATCTGCGGCCTTTATCATTATAGGCTCCTCCTTTTGCAATATGACAATATGTTATGCTTCCACGTCTTCTTCGGGTTCTTCCCCGGCTTCAACCGCTTCATCAACGGCTCCTGCTTCTGTTTCGGTTGCTTCCGCTTCGGCTGATTCCGCTTTGGCTGATTCCATTTCGGTTGATTCCGCTTCGGCTGATTCCGCTTCGGTTGATTCCGCTTCGGCTGATCCTGCTTCGGTTGATTCCGCTTCGGTTGATTCCGCTTCGGCTGATTCCGCTTCGGCTGATTCCACTTCGGTTGATTCCGCTTCGGCTGATTCCGCTTCGGCTGATTCTGCTTCGGCTGATTCCGCTTCGGCTGATTCTGCTTCGGCTGATTCTGCTTCGGCTGATTCCGCTTCGGCTGATTCAGTTTCTTCATCGGCCGGCGCCGGTGCGGCGGGTGCTGTGCCCAAATTGAGCTGTTCGCCCTGATTGGCTTCGATTACGGCATTTGCGATAACCGATGCGATGAGCTTGACCGCCCTTATCGCGTCGTCATTCCCCGGAATGATGTAATCCACTTCATCAGGGTCGCAGTTCGTGTCCACTATTGCCACTATCGGGATATTCAGCTTCCTTGCCTCCAGTATGGCATTTCTTTCCTTCTTGGGATCGACTATGAACAATACATCGGGAACACCGTGCATGTCCTTGATTCCGCCAAGGTTCGTCTCAAGCTTCTTCATTTCCAGCCTGAGTTTGATGACTTCCTTTTTGGGAAGCAGGTCGAATGTGCCGTCAGCTTCCATAGCGTAAAGTTCCTTGAGACGTGCAATCCTGAATTTGATCGTCTTGTAATTGGTAAGCATACCGCCCAGCCATCTTGACTTGACATAGTACATGCCGCATCTTTCGGCTTCTTCCTGCACCGAGTCCTGGGCTTGCTTCTTTGTGCCGACAAACAGAATTTCCCCGCCGTTCATAACCGCATCCCTTACAAAGGCATACGCTTCCTCAATCTTTTTAACGGTTTTCTGCAAGTCGATGATGTAGATTCCGTTCCTCTCGGTGAAGATGTATTCCGCCATCTTGGGGTTCCATCTTCTTGTCTGGTGACCGAAATGAACTCCAGCTTCCAATAGCTGCTTCATTGATACAACTGCCATTTTTTTCCTCCTGTTTTTTCCTCCACGGTTTTCATCTTTGAAAAAGACCCTTGGGCAACATTCTTCAAATCATTCCCGTGTGTGTATTCCGGTTTAAAATTATATATGCACCGGCCGATTAAAGCAATAGCTGTTTTCATAACCAGCCGGTTTTGCCGGTTTTGTTATCCCTTGGGCATTTCCACATAAATGATTATGTCTACGAAATTGCCTTTTGTAATGAACTTGACAATATCATAACCCAGTTTTATCTCACCCTTGCCATCTGCAAAAGTTCCTTCGGTCCCCAGGCTTTCGACATAGAATGCATACACATCCTCTGCATTTGCAATGACTTCATATGTAAACACAGTGTAGTCGCTCTTGATGTTGGGTACATTTCCAAGGCGTCCGGCGGGGAACATGGTCTTTGTCCTGAAAAGCGCACCGGAATATATCTCATACCTTTCCGGTAGTTTTTCCAAAGCCTTGGCTGGCGTAAGCTTACCGGTGCAGCCGGTCATGAACATCGTCATAACCATGGCCAGCAATATGGTAAAAACCATTATAGTCTTGTGTTTTTTCATCAATCTCACCTCAAAATAGTTTTTCAATCGGACATGTGCGCCCCACTGATTTATAAAAGCGATGTCACAACCGCCAATATTCTAAAACAGTATAACAAAAAAAAAAGTCTCAGGCAACTTTTTTCTTCCCTGATCCAAGATTTTTTTCTTTCGAAATTCAGAGTTTTCAGTATTTTTTTTGCTTTTGCAAACCCTGGACCTGTCTCTCCCCGGTCGTTTCTGTGCTGCTATGAGCAGAACGTCTAAATTGCCCCTTGCCTATTGAAATCTTTTCTGTTAAAATGTCATGGCGTAACAAGACGCATTTTTATGAAATTATACCGGCCGGCAAAGGAGGTGCTATAAATGGCAAAATGTGAAATATGCAGCAAGGCTACGGTGTTCGGGCATAATGTCAGCCACTCGCTCAGGAGGACTAACCGCAGCTGGAAACCCAATATAAGAAAAGTCAAGATCAATGACAACGGCACCATCAGAAGGGCAAGTATCTGCACAGGTTGTCTTCGCTCCAACAAAGTGGAAAGAGCCTGATCCTTCAAAAGTTTGAAAAAGACGCATTCATCAATGTGTCTTTTTTTTTACCTGATTTTTAATGATGACATCAGAATCCGGCGGGCCATTTTTCAAATTACCCGGTATAACTTTAGAATCTTTAGAGATTTCTAAAATAGCTGCAGTGGATACCAACCGGGCATTCCCCGCACCGGGGCTTCCTTGCATTGCAGACCGCGCGGCCGTGTGCAACCATCCAATGAGAGAACACCGTCCACTTTGCAACGGGTATTGATGCCATCAGATCTTTCTCGACCTTCTCCGGGTCTGTTTCCGTTGTAAAACCCATGCGCCTTGCCAATCGTCCGGCATGGGTGTCCACTACTATGCCCGGGACATTGAAGACTTCACCCAGGACTAAATTCGCGGTCTTTCTGCCTACCCCCGGAAGCCTGAGCAACTCCTCCATCGTTCCCGGGACCTCGCCGTTGAATTCTTCAATGATCATTTTACAGCAGGCCTTTATGTTCCTGGCCTTGTTGTGAAAAAATCCGGTCGATTTAATCAATTCCTCGAGCTCTTCAACATCCGCATCCATGAAATCACGTGCTGTTACATAACGGGAAAACAATCCTGGGGTCACTTTATTGACACGTTCGTCAGTGCACTGCGCCGACAGCTGGGTTGCAATAAGCAAATGAAGGGGCGACATGTACTCCAGTGTACATACCGCCCTTCCGTATTCATCCTCAAGTAAACCGATAATTGCTTCGGCTCTTTTCTTATCCATCAATAATTTGCTTCTCCCAGTGTCAGCGGAATTTCAAGGTATTCGCCTTCTCCTTCTGTTTCGCCGGTCTGTCTGTAAACGGTTATGTCTATGACATCGCCGGGGCTGTACTTATTTTTCTCTGCAAGAAGCTCATCGAAAGTCCTCACCCTGACTCCGTTGATTTCGGTTATTATGTCGTTTACCAAAAGCCCTGCGGTTTCCGCCGGGGTAAGTCCGCCGACCTGGGTTACAAGAATCCCTTCGGGCAGACCAAGCTCTGCGGCTGCCGCCGAATCATATTCGGACGAAACAGCTATACCGATATTGGGTCTCCCCCTGCTGACAAAACCCTGTGCCTTCAGTTCCGCGACTATCTCCATCGCATTATTCACCGGTATTGCAAAACCAAGGCCTTCATAACCAGTGCTTACGATTTTTAGTGTATTGATGCCTATCAGCCTGCCCGTGGAATCGACCAGGGCTCCGCCGCTGTTTCCGGGGTTGATGGCTGCGTCGGTCTGTATAAGGTTGAGTTTTTCATCGTCCGGCTGCCCCGAATCCTGGTCGTATACTTCCCTGTTGAGACCGCTGATTATTCCGGATGTTACCGAACCCATGTACATCATGCCGCCGGGATTGCCCACCGCCACAGCAAGATCACCTACGCTAAGTTTATCGGAATCCCCGATTTCAATTGCAGTAAGCCCTTCTGCCTTTATCTTGAGCAAGGCAAGGTCGGTTACCTCATCCCTTCCCACCACTTCGGCTTCGAAGGGTTCGTCGGTCCGTCCGCTGATATAGACCTTGATGGTCGCCGACTCATATTTCACATTTGAATTAGCCTGGAGGGCCTCTTCAATGACATGGTTGTTGGTAAGGATATAGCCATCCTCGGAAATTATGATTCCGGAACCCTCGCCCACGCCTTCCCTTTGTGAATTGAAGAAGTAATAAGTATATGGATAAGTTATCCTGATACTTACTATCGAAGGAATCACCTTTTCGGCTATTGCGGCCACCGGGGACCCGGTTGTGCTGTCCACGACCTCTACTCTCTTGATGACTTCCTTCACTATTTCTTCCGTCTGCACCCCGGAGCCGGAGTCGTAGTTCCCCATTATTATCGACCTTACGTCGACATCGTTGACCGCAAGGAAATACCCCACGCCCGCTATGCCGGCCGAAACCCCTAGGGCCAGGCTCAGGAATGCCACAAGTATTATCAGAAGGATCCTTCCCCTTTTTGTATTTGCGGGGGAACTGTAATTCGAATTATTGTCTTCGTACATTATATTTCACCTTTTCTTTGAATTCATGTATTTATTTTACCCTCCACATATAAATAATATGTAAATACTTTGTTAATTATTTAAATTTGTTATTCCCCTTTCCGCGAATGTACGGCGAAAAAGGGTCATACGCCTTGCTGAAGCGTGAACGTAAATTCGGTCCACTCCCCTTCGATGCTGTCGGCATGTATGCTTTCGCCATGGGCAGCCAGTATGTTCTTCACTATCGCCAGACCAAGCCCGGAGCCGCCCTTGTTCAGCCCCCTTGACGAGTCCGCCTTGTAGAACCTGTCCCATATCATGTCCATCTTGTCGGGGGCTATTCCGCAGCCTTCATCCCTTATACCGACAGTTATCCTTGTCTTCACCGCCTTGGTGGAAATATATATGCCTTTGCCGCCCGGTGTGAATTTCACTGCATTTCCCAGAAGATTGACCACAACTCTTTCGATATCATCCCTGTTCGCATGCACCATCGTGCGGTCATCCTCGAAATCAACGGAAAGCCGGACTCCCTTGGCGGTGATCTCCTGTTCCATGGATATGACGACTTCACGTATCATCTCGTTGAGGTCGAAAGTTACCTTTACCGGAGGCTTTCCGTCATCGGCAAGCCTTGCAAGTATCATTAGGTCGCTTATCAGCCTGTTGAGTCTGCCCGTTTCCGATTTTACTATCCCGAGATAATGGGCGTGCCTCTCCTGAGGTATGGTCCCGTCAAGCATTCCCTCCACAAAACCGTTGACCGAAGTTATCGGCGTCCTCAGTTCGTGAGAGACGTCGGAAATGAAAGCCTGCCTTGATTGCTCAAGGTTTTCCATTTGGTCAAGCATCTTGTTGAAGGTCCTTCCCAGCTCGCCTATCTCATCCCTGCGATTCCCAATGCCGGCCCTCGCCTTGAAATTTCCCTTTGCAACCTCCCTGGCCGTATCCATCATTCCCTTCAAGGGACGGCTGAAGTCCCTCGCCGGGATGGTTGCAAGAAATGCGGCTGCGCACAATGATATTACCCATGGTATGAAATAAGCCAGCAAAAGATCCCGCCTTGCCACCACAAGCTCCTCCCTCGGGGTGTGTATGTATATTCCTATCTTCGAGTCCTCGCTCAGATAGTCGTTGCCGCGCAGCTTGTAAGTCTTTATATATGTAAGCCCCGGAGGGGTGCTGCCTCCTTCGTAAATATCGGAAAAAACATCTGTTGCCACAAAGTCGGTTTGGTTTGTCTTGAAATAAGGCGTATAGTATTTCCCGTCGTATATGTACCGCTCCGTCCTGTTATAGAAGTCCCTGACGAAAAACTTTTCATCATATTCCGTTTCCTCCGAAAGTGCGATGATCCTTCCGTCTTCGTTGACGACCCATATTATTGAATTCGAGTTCTCGCCGTGCAGCCTGATTACCTCCGCCAGGTCATTCCTGGCCTCAAGCTCTATGTATGTTCCCGGGACCGAAGTCAGGTCATACGGCGCATTGACGATGTCAAGGTAAATCTCCCCCGCTATTATATCGAGATATTCCATTTTCCTGTTGTATGTGAATTCATCCAGCTCAATGTAAAAGAAACCCGCCATAATTGCAAATGACAGGAGAAGGATGCCTGTGAGTATCAGAAACATTTTCCAAAATACCGATTTCATTCCCTGACCTCGAATTTATATCCGATTCCCCATATGGTCTTGAGCTCCCAGCGGGGATTTCCGATGTCGATCTTTTCCCTGAGCCTCTTTATATGTACGTCCACCGTCCTTGAATCGCCATAGAAATCGTAACCCCATATATTGTGCAGGAGGTTCTCCCTTGTAAAGACGGTATTCGGATTCGATACGAACTGGTATAGCAGAAGGAATTCCTTCGGGGGCATCTCGACTGCCTCCCCCTTGATCCTGACCGTATAATTGTCCTTGTTGACCACCAGGTCCGGCAGAACGATCTCATTGGGAATCTCACGCGCCCCCTTGCTTCTCCTCAGGACCGCCTTTACACGGGCGACAAGCTCCTTTGCATCAAAGGGCTTCACAATGTAATCATCGGCGCCCAGCTCCAGTCCCAGGACCTTGTCGAAGGTCTCGCCTTTTGCCGAAAGCATCATAATGGGCGTCGAATGCTTTTTCTTGATTGTCCTGCATACTTCCCAGCCATCGATGCCGGGCATCATAATATCCAGAATTATAAGGTCCGGCTTCCATTCAGCAAACTTATCAAGTCCGTCCCTTCCGTTGAAGGATGTCCTGACATCATAACCTTCCTTCAAAAGATAGAGGCTAACCAGCTCGCAGATATTTTCATCGTCATCGATGATCAGAACCTTTTCCTTGCTGTCCATATTCACCCTCCCAAAAGGTGCAGCCTTGCAAAATAGCGTTATTCCCCGCTGAAGTACCCCATGAATGTTTCAAGGGACCTTACGGCCGAACGGATATCGGAATAAACCGGCAGTCCGCCTTTTTCGATTATGCTGACGAATTCGTCGTAATACTCGCTGGCGTTAACCGATACCACAATCGGCTTGTCGTACTTCCTCGAAATCCTGACCAGAATATTGGCAAGGGAGTTTTCGTCCCCGCAGGTTTCCGGTGTTGACTTTATGTTCTCGACATGAGGAACCACTCCGACAATCACCGCATCGACAGCCGGGTCTTCCATGAATACCTCAATGAACTTTCCGTACATTACATCGTCGGTCATCGGGGTCACATCTATTATGGAATTGCCTGTGTCCGCAAGCCCGTGGCTGTTGATTCCCTTAAGAAGCGCCGCAGTTTCCTTTCCGATAACCGCCGGCTTAAGCCTGCCCAGTTCGTCGGAGGCTATCGTCGCTTCAAATCCCGCGTTCAGCACGCCTGCGACGCCCATCCCCCCTGATTTCTTGTCCGCGAGCAATGAGAACGCCTTGATGCTGTTCATGAATTCAGTGGCATCCTCGGTAAGGATGATTCCCGCCTGCAGGCACGCCGCCCTGAAAGTATCGTAATCCCCCGTCATGGACGCCGTATGGCTTTTCGCCGCCTGGGCGCCCGCTTCCGTCTTGCCCCCCTTGTATACGATGACAGGCTTTTTGCTGGTCCTGGCAAGGTCGAAGAACAGGCGTCCTTCCCTTTCGTCAAAGCCTTCCACATAAACGGCGATGACCTTGATCTCATCGTCTCCCATGAAATATTTCAATAAATCCGTTATCTTGATATCATATTTGTTGCCGAAGCTTGCTATGGCCTTGAACACGGGATTGTTCCTCAGCTTGTCGACCATTGTGATCGCCATGCCGCCGCTTTGCGTCAGAAGCGCCGCGTTGCTGGTTTCATCCGAACAAACCCTCAGCCTTTCCTCTTCTATGAAAAGCGTGTTGACGCTTTGCCCTGCGGCATCCGCTCCGTAGAATACGCCCATACAGTTGGGGCCGATTACCCTGATTCCCGGCGGCTTGCTTTCATCAAGGCGCGCCGCGAATTCCTCGTAGCCTATGTCGGACGGGATTCCGGGTATCATCACAAGCGCCTTTGGTTTCTTGCTTCCCAAATTCTTCAG
>JAWOIG010000112.1:0-2798 GCA_046484775.1 Clostridia bacterium
ACAGTTGCATTATGTCTTCCCTGACATGAAGGTAAGTGAATAATGTTGTATTGTCGTCGTTCTTCTGCAACTTTGCGAGGGTGTTGACAGATGAATAAATCCTGTAGCCTATCCCGTTGTTCTCAACCACCAGGAAATCATTGCCTGCGGCAGTTACTCTTCCCTTGATATAATCATACATATCATACACCAATTGCTTTCTTATCGCTTCTTGTCCTGTAATCAGAGAAACCATGCGAATGCGCATGACATACTGCAACCGCAAGCGCATCCGCGGTATCATCGGGCTTTGGTATTTTATCCAGCTTCAGAATGACCTTGATCATTTGCTGAACCTGGTTTTTATCCGCTCTACCGTATCCGCATACCGCCTGCTTGACCTGAAGCAGCGTATATTCAAATACATCTATACCATTCAATGCTCCTGCAAGCATGGCCACTCCCCTTCCATGCCCGACCTTAAGAGCCGTCTTTGCGTTTGTATTGAAGAAAAGTTCCTCAACGGCCAGAGCGGTAGGCTTGTGTTTTATAATCAGCTTTTCAATTGCAATATGAATTTCCAAAAGTCTTTTGGAAAAATCGGTTTTGGCATCGGTAGATATCGCACCATATTCCAATACGGAAAACCTTGTTCCGTCATACTCGATAACTCCGTATCCGACGATTGCATATCCGGGATCTATTCCAAGTATAATCACATTTCCACCTTAATTATGAATAAATAAAAATTATATTGCATATTTATACATTTTAATGTATACTGCTTATAATTATTTTAGCATACCGACGGAGGTTTTTGTATGGCGGGCAAAGAAAAGTTTTTATTGGCATATTCTGGAGGGCTTGACACTTCCATAATCATCTCATGGTTGAAGGAAAACTATGATTGCGATGTAATAGCCATGGCGGCGAATGTGGGTCAGGAAGAAGAGCTCGAGCCTTTGCATAAAAAGGCGTCTGAATCAGGCGCCCTTAAATTATACATAGAAGATCTTAGGGATGAATTCGTCAATGAATATATCTTCCCCACCCTTAAGGCTGGAGCCGTTTATGAGAATAAGTATCTTCTTGGCACATCGTTTGCCCGTCCCATCATAGCGAAGCGGCTTGTTGAAATCGCGGAAACAGAAAATTGCACGGCAATTGTGCATGGCTGTACCGGCAAGGGCAACGACCAGGTCCGGTTTGAACTCACAATTAAAGCGCTTGCCCCCAATATGAGAATAATAGCGCCATGGAGGATCTGGGACATCAAATCAAGGGATGATGCGATTGATTACGCAAATGAACGCGGCATCTCCATACCGGTTACAAAAAAAGATAATTACAGCCGCGACAGAAACATATGGCATTTGAGCCACGAAGGTTTTGACCTTGAGGATCCATCGAACGAACCTGATTATGATAAAATTCTAAAGCTTGTAACAACGCCTGAGAATGCCCCCGATAAAGCCGAATATGTCGAGGTTTCTTTCGAAAGCGGTATTCCCGTTTCATTGAACGGTATCCCTTTGGACGGTGTTTCCCTTATTGAAGAGCTGAACAAAATCGGCGGCAGAAATGGAATAGGCATTGTCGATATTACCGAAAACAGGTTGGTTGGCATGAAATCGCGCGGGGTTTATGAAACGCCGGGAGGGTCAATCCTGTATTATGCGCACAATGAACTTGAATATCTTTGCCTTGATCGTGAAACATATCATTATAAGGAAATTCTTTCAAAGAAATTCAGCGAACTGATATACAACGGACAATGGTTTACCCCTTTGCGCGAGGCGCTTTCCGTGTTTTTCGACGAAACGCAGAAAAATGTAACCGGAATGGTGAGGATGAAGCTGTATAAGGGCAATATAATATCAGCAGGAACAACCTCCCCCTATTCCCTGCATGACGAGGAACTCTCGACATTCGGCGAGGATGGGATATATAATCAAAGCGATGCAGGTGGTTTCATAAACCTGTTCGGACTTCCTCTCAAAGTCAAGGCACTTAAGGAAGAAAAATTAAAAAGGAAGTAATCAAATGAAGATGTGGTCCGGCCGCTTTAAAAAGGACACCGACAAGGGTGCGAATGAATTCAATTCCTCTATATCCTTTGATTCGCGTTTATACAGGCATGATATAGAGGGAAGCATTGCACATTCGCGGATGCTTGGGAAAATAGGGATTCTGTCGGAAGAAGAAACCCTGGCAGTAACCGGGGCCCTTGAAGAAATAATGGAGTCTTTGGAAAACGGCACCCTTGATATTCAATCCGATGCAGAGGACATACATATGTTCATCGAAAAGATTCTGACTGACAAGATAGGAGAAACCGGTAAAAAGCTTCACACCGCGAGGAGTAGGAACGACCAGATTGCGCTCGATATACGGTTGTATCTCCGGGATGAGTGCAGCGAAATATTGAAAATGATCCGTTCGCTTTCCTATACTGTCATCGATACCGCCAGGGCTAATCTTGATTCAATAATGCCCGGTTTCACTCACATGCAGCCCGCCCAGCCTGTTACCCTGGCACATCACCTTATGGCATATTTTGAAATGTTCAAAAGAGACATGCAGAGAATGAACGACTGCCTTGGCCGCATGAACTCGATGCCTCTGGGCGCCTGTGCCCTCGCAGGCACCGGTTTTCCAATTGACAGGGATTATACGGCGGACTTGCTCGGCTTCGATTCAGTCACGGAAAACAGTATTGATTCCGTGAGTGACAGGGATTTCATCATAGAATTATGCTCGGTTTTATCAATATTGATGATGCATTTGTCAAGGTTGTGCGAAGAACTTATAATCTGGAA
>JAWOIG010000114.1:0-4015 GCA_046484775.1 Clostridia bacterium
GCGAACAGCATAACGAAAATCGCTGCCGCTGAAAGTATCGCAATAAGTCTGCTCCTGTTTCCTTCTCTGTTCTTTTTCATGTCTACCACCTCTCCTATTTCATAGCCACGGTCCCTGGCTCTGATGACGTCGCCGCCATCGGTAAGCAAAGCCGCATGTCCGCTCTTTTTTTCCATTACCACTGCTTTCATTCGTCGGCCTCCTTTCTGATATATACCAGGTATTCCGCAATATTCGGATAATCCCCGTTCAATATCTCTGCCGCTGCTATTATATATTTACGGTGGCGCTCCATGATTTTTCGGGGCACCCCTGTGTTTTTTTCGATTATCTTCAATGGAAGCAGTCCCGTGGCCCCCATCTCGTCAATCATGCCCGGATTCTTCAGAAGGTATCGGACTGCCGCAGCACATGACATCTTTGTCTTGCCTGCCTTTGGAGAACAGTCCGCAAGCTCCATGAAGCTGATTCCATATGCTTTCAGAACTCCCGTTATTTCGGTTATCTCGAGTTTGATCCATTCCGCTTCGCCCGATGCATTTTTCCTCAGTTCGGCGGGGTCCGTGGAAATTTCAATGCCGCGCCTTGATTCGGTCCTGAAATGGTCGATCAGGCTCCTCCTGATCATAAGTTCCGCGAATGATAGAAAACTGCCCTTATCGTAATCGTATTTTTCAACGGCTTTTGAAAATGCATTCAAGGACACCGCCCATTCGTCATCGCTCTTCGTTATGAAACGCCCGCATGCAGCGGCAGTCTTTCGCAGAATGAAAAACTCATATTCCTTGATCAATTCACTTGTTTTCTCGAAATCCCCGGCCGCCTCGACCGCAGCCCTGTCAATTTCCCTCATTCATTTTTCACCCTATCTGCATGTCCGGTGTTTTTCATCAACATACCAAGGTTCAATGACAAAATGCATCAACTATATTTATATACGAAGAGTTTTGAAAATTTTCAGGGTAGGCCTTGTCTTATTTGTCCCTATAGACATCTAGACCGACTTCTTTTAGCAATGGGATTATATTCCTGATGGAATCGCGGTCAAGGTCCTTTTCAATCTCCTCAAGCTCATCATAGGGCTTTATGAATGGAGAGAGCTTCTTTCCTATGTCTTTTGTCTCCGAGTGCTTCCATCCGCCAGCCACCCTCTCCTCAACCCAGGAGTCGTGCTCCAGCCTGGCCAGATATTCGATTTCATCAGCAGTGAACTCAACCACGGGCTCGGCTTCCAAATCCCCTCCGACATGGCAGTTGATTTTTCGCAGCTTGTCAACCATTGCCCGGGCTTGTCTGATGTTGGAATATTTCAATGTTTCGGGAAGACTATCCCACGAGGGAAATTCCGGTGTTTTTCCGGGATGGCGCTCCTTTTGCTTTTCATTGTACCGGCTGTGTATTTCCCTTGCCAAGGATTCAATGAATTCAATCAACATCCTGGGCTTTACTTCTTCATCCCCGTCAATCATGCTTCCAAAGACCTGTTCCGTCAGGGTTGTGGCGGAAATCCTGATTCCGTTTTTGAAAATTGAACCGATGTTCAGCAATGAATTCATAAAATCGGCCTTCCTGCGGATGAATCCCTCATGCACCAGGCCGGACCTGGTTACATAGTGAAGCATGAAATCCGTTTCATTGACGATGATTGAAGAACCATCCACCTGCGTCGCCTTTTTGGTTTCCTCGCCGTATGCCTCCCTGTTCCATTCCTGCGCCTCATCGCATAGGACCAGTAAAAAACCCAGCGGATGCATGTCCGGTTCCATGGGCGGAAGATTATATGGCTCCTTCATCAGCATATTGGCATATGCATTGTGTATGAAGATCGCTGCCGCCGAGTCAAGTATATGGTTTAAAAACAGGCAGCTCGCCTCGCCGGTCTTTTGGAACATCTCGCCATACCATTTCAGAACAATCAAGGCGCTGTAGAACCCATGGTCGACGAAGTCGTTCCTCTGCATGGTCAGTAAAAAATCATCCAGTGAATTTTTGATCCGGGCATAGTCGATTCCAAAAGCGGCGCTAAGGTTGGCGGCCAGCAAATCAGTGGGCTTTGACAGCTGCACGCTTTGGTTTTTTCCTGCCTCTTTTATATACCGGGGGCAGGCGAATCCTGATTCGTTGAAATTCTCTATTGAATTTATCCTTGAAAAATCAAAATATGATATGTAGGGTCTTGCGGACGGCCTTGACTTGAATCCGGCCCCCTCCACAAAGGCTATGAACTTCTTTATCTGGTTGCTGATTATTTCCACAGGATACCCTATATCGTGGAACAGCGCGGCAAAACCCCATCTGAAGAAAAACTCCTCAGCCATTGTGCCGTAAAACTTAACCTGGCCGTCCGCTTTTTCAATATTGTTATCGAATACCGTCCTGAAGGCACTGTTCTGCGAGTATATCGCAAGGCCCAGAAGGAAAACATTGACCGAGTGTATATAATGATCACGCTGCCTGTCTATAAGCGTCGAAGCCTTTTCTTCATAATTCCTCATGATGTCAAGCAAATCGATGAATGACCGGTTTCCTGACAGATTGACGCGATATATATCCAGAAAAAGCCTGTAGACATCATAGGCATTTTCCTTGGTCTCGTTATCCAGGAATTCGGATATGGACGATGATATGTATTGCCTGTAAAAATGCGTGCCCTGCGAATCCGAGTCAATGGCCAGCCTTGAGAAGAATTTTTCGACATAATCCTTTAAATTATTCATGATTCGCCTCCTCCGGATATAAGCAAAACTCGATTTCGGTTTTGCAACTCAAATATATGCCCTGAATTGCAAACCCGGCCGCATTCAATGAAAAATTATGAAATATCCTTACTCCACTTTGCAGTAATCGACAATCCTGTCAATGGAATAAAACAAGCCCGCTGGCCTTAGCTCCGCTATATAGAGCTCTCTGTCAAGAAGGAAGATCTCGGTGTCAAGCTTGTCGCCCGAGGCTCCATATATTGTATATCTTAT
Organism: Clostridia bacterium; assembly: GCA_046484775.1. Classification (GTDB taxonomy): domain Bacteria; phylum Bacillota; class Clostridia; order DUPQ01; family DUPQ01; genus JAFGQE01. The sequence continues at coordinate 2,973 of JAWOIG010000114.1, forward strand.
ACATTTGTCGAAACCATCGAAAAATTCCTTGAGCCTGGTATCGGCCATTGCATAGTTTTTCTCTAGAAAGCTGCCCGTAAGTCTTTCACTAACATACTTGATGTCCTTGATCAGCCTCTCATTCTCCCCCTGCTTTATCATAAGTTTCCTTTCACTGATGAAATACATTGTGCCGAGGTTCTGTTCCATGAGATAATCATATGATTCGGAAGGCTTCGGTTCGAGGTAATATGACGATACGCCACCCCGGTAAACAGGTCCGGCGTAAAGATATGCACCCGCGATTTGCTCGGCATTATAGCCGCATCCTGTCATCAATAGAATGATGCCGACCAAAACAACAGATAAAATGGCCTTTTTTTTTGATAGCTTTGTTTTCATTGCAACCCATCCCATTGCTTTAATCCGATGATTTATTTGAACAGGAGAAGCAATATGAACATCAGGACAACAAAACCGAATGTGACGGCCATCGTTATCTTTAATAATGGGAACGGCTTCTTCGGTTTTGGAATCACGGCGGCGCACTGTCTTACGAATCCGAGCCTTGCCTCATCATTTTCAAATACTCTTTTGGGCACAAGAAAGGCCTGGTTGTTTCCGACGTAAAAAAGAAAATGATCCCTGGTTTCGCGGAATTCATGCATTGCGTCCCATTTGGCGTTCATTGTATGATTTTCGGAAACCGACGATATTCCATCAGCAGTAAAAGTGTATGTGTGCTCCGCCATCAGCATCTTATTGGTTCGCAGACCTTTTCGGGCAGTCAGCCGGAACATAAGCGGTGTGCCGGCTATGATAAAAAGAGTCAGTCCAAGTAAAAGCGCCGTAATGCTGATGAAATTTCCACTCAGAATATCAAGCGCGATATTCGTTATGAACAGAACCGATAATATAGCAATGATCGCATACCGCATCCCCGGCTTCACCGACCTTGCATAATGCGCCTTTTGAAATTCAAAAACGTCCTTCTCATTCAGTTTGACATCAACAACAACCTTATCCATCCGTGCCTCCCGTCAATAAATCCCTTACATTATACC
>JAWOIG010000200.1:0-3854 GCA_046484775.1 Clostridia bacterium
AAAATCCCAATGCCTGCCAGCCAATACCAGCCATTGCTCCAGAATCCATATCCCGAGCACCAGCCATATTGTGAAATTCCTCTTCCATACATCATTATCGTTACCTCCTAAAATCCCAGTGTTTCTTTCATTTTCTTGAAAGTTTCTTCATCGATCTCTCCGTTTACGTACCTTTCCCGCAAGGTTTCCTCCGCATCCCTTCTGCCCGGGAATTGTAGTTTCGTACTACCGTCTCTATATGAGAACAGAAAATATGCTCCTATTCCTAAAAGTATCAACAATCCAATAAACATCTGTTTCACCTCCATAAGCTACTTTATATTTACAGTATGCAATATGAATGTGGCAGAAATATGATTGTCCGCAGTAGGCCTCTCTGAGCAAGTCAAAGACCCCTGCAGCTTGTTCGTGATATAATAAGTGCAATAGAAACCTCATAAAACAATAGTTCATATAGCGGGAATCATTTTAAAGAAAAGCATCTATGAAAGCAAACACACCGGAACACAAGAAACATCAGAAGGATGTAATTTCATGCAATATAATATTCTGATAGTGGAAGACCAAAAAGAAATAAGCACAATTGTGGCAAAATACCTTGATAAAGAAGGTTACAATATCTCTGTTGCTGAGAACGGTTTCGAAGCCCTGGATTATTTCAACAATAATGAATATCACCTAATTATCCTCGACATTATGATGCCCGGAATCAGCGGATTTGATGTTTTGCGTGAAATACGAAAGATTTCAGACATACCGGTAATAATGCTGACGGCAAAACAAGAGGAATTTGATCGAATCAAAGGATTTGATATTGGCGCAGACGACTATGTGGTCAAGCCATTCAGTGCAAGAGAGCTTATGAAACGCATCAAGGCTATTATTAAAAGGACCTATCATGAAACCGATGAAATTATTTATTCAATCAACAATTTGGATCTGCATACGAAAGGCATGAAACTTTATAAAGATAACAAGGAAGTTGAATTGACCTCAGTTGAATTCAGGCTTTTATTTACTTTTTTCAGAAACAAAGGTCAGGTGTTGACCAGGCACCAGCTTATCGAACTGTCCTTTGGCAATGAATATGAGGGGTACGATAGAAACATTGACAGCTACATCAAGCGAATACGTCAGAAAATTGAAGACGATCCCCAAAAACCAAGATTTCTGAAAACCAAGTATGGATCAGGATATGTATTTGGAGGCGATGTCCAATGACGCTGCGAAAATTATGGCTTTTGGTACTTCTTCTGATAGCGGTTCTATCCATCAGCATTAATTCATTGATACTCAACGCGCTTACCGATAAATATTTTTCCGATTATAGAACGGATGAGTATGAAAACCATATTGCTGAAATTTTGGATTTTTCCAAAAGCGCTTTGCTCGCGGAAGCCTTGTCCGTTGAACAAATGTCAATGGCACTGGAAACACATTTGGATGATCCTATAATCCAGATAAAGCTATATGATCAGAACGGTAATATTATTGTCGATGTAAAAGATGAAACCCATGATATGATGAGCGGCAGCATGATGGGCATGATGTGGTCTGATTATGATGTTACGGACAGCGAGGTTGATTCATTCCAGGTAACCAATGACGGAGTTGTAATCGGACAATTGAACATAACCAGGTATAGCTCGCTTGAAGATTCGATTGTTGCAAGAAAGTTCAAGTCTTCTTTATTGATCAACAGTCTGTACTCCATTGCAATAGTGATGATTTTTGCAATAATGATCGGAGCGATCGTCAGCCGGAGAATGAGCAGGGATTTGACTAATACGGCACAAATCGCCAATAGCATAAGCCTGGGTGAAGACGCAACCGGTACCGACAGTAAGATCATAGAAATTCGCACGATACAGCAAAGCTTATTGGGATTGAATAATAAGCTAAAAATCAAAAATATAAGCCGTAAAGTGCTGATTGATGAACTGGTTCACCAAACAAGGACTCCATTGACTGTACTTAAAACTCATTTGGAGGGGTTCTCTGATAATATAATCAAGTTGTCTCCCGAGGAAATCAAAGTGTGTGAAAATCAAATTGAGAACATTACGGCAATTATTTCCAATATGAGCAGTATGATAGATGCGGAAAAGGATTTCGCAGGGCTTGACATTGATGAGTTTGAAATATCATCGTTGCTAAAACAAATTGTCAATGGGCTGAAGACCCAATTTGAAAACAAAGACATAACGCTTGAATACAAGGCGGGTCAGAAAATTACATTAACTACAGATAAATTTAAATTGAGCCAGGCAATCTACAATGTCCTGACCAATGCATACAAGTTCACGCGTGAAAATGGAAAGGTGGAATTGAGCTATAAATATTCTGATGAGTCATTGGATATAATTATCAGGGATAATGGAACAGGCATAAGAAGGGCCGAATTGCACAAGATATTTGATGCATATTACAGCAGTGAAAAAAATAATAGCATATCTGAAGGCCTGGGGTTGTTCATAGCAATGGAAAATATAAAGAAAATACACGGAACAATAAATGTTTCATCCGTTTGGGGAAAGGGCAGCGAGTTTACACTCAGTATTCCTGCAAATATTACAGACTTCCCGGTCTAGTGAAAAATACAAAGGGTGTTATAAAGCCGGGGAACCGAAACATGGCTTTTATGCGCCATGCTTCGCCAAAACCGACATTATAAGACCTAGTCAAGATAATCCTTGAGTTTTTTGCTTCTGCTTGGGTGCCTGAGTTTTCTCAGCGCCTTTGCTTCGATCTGCCTTATTCTTTCCCTTGTTACATTGAACTCGCGGCCAACTTCCTCAAGCGTGCGGGCCTTGCCGTCCTCAAGCCCGAACCTGAGCTTCAGAACCTTTTCCTCCCTCAGGGACAGGGTGTCGAGCACGCTCATGAGCTGCTCCTTAAGGAGTGTGAATGCTGCGGCATCCGCTGGCGAAAGCGCATCCTCGTCGGGTATGAAGTCTCCCAGATGGCTGTCCTCCTCCTCGCCGATCGGTGTTTCCAGTGAAACGGGCTCAAGCGATATCTTCTGTATTTCACGGACTTTTTCAACCGGGATGTTCATCTCCTCCGCGATTTCCTCGGGGAGAGGGTCCCTTCCGAGTTCCTGCACCAGCTGCCTCGAAACCCGTGTAAGCTTGTTTATTGTCTCTACCATGTGGACCGGAATCCTTATCGTCCTCGCCTGGTCGGCTATTGCCCTTGTAATGGCCTGGCGTATCCACCAGGTCGCATATGTGCTGAACTTGTATCCCTTGCGGTAGTCGAATTTCTCAACCGCCTTGATCAGCCCGAGGTTTCCCTCCTGTATGAGGTCAAGGAACTGCATGCCGCGGCCGACGTACCTTTTCGCGATGCTTACGACCAACCTGAGGTTTGCCTCGGCGAGCTGCTGCCTGCATTCCTCATTGCCTTCCTCCATGCCCTTCGCGAGTCTTATCTCGTCCTCGGCCGACAAAAGATAAACCCTTCCGATTTCCTTCAGGTACATCCTGACAGGGTCGTCGATGTTTATACCCTCGGGAATGGCGATGTCTATGGATTTGATCTCGTCCTCTATCTCGTCCATTTGCTTCTCGTCTTCGATTATATCTATTCCGACTTCCTCGAATGTCTCGTACATCTTTTCCATCTGATCCGGCTCGACCTCTATTTCCTCCAGACAGTCGGATATTTCCTGAAACGATAATGCATTTTTCTTTTTTCCGGTTTCAAGCAATAGCGACATTGCCTTTTCAAATGTCACCGGCACTTCTTCCTTTATAGCCATTTCATCCTTTATTATGTCTTTTTCGTCCAATTCCAAGACCTCCTATTTTCTCTTTAATATTTTCAATGCGTTGAATGCTTCCATAAGTTCG
>JAWOIG010000039.1:0-8967 GCA_046484775.1 Clostridia bacterium
GTGGGACGGCCTCCGTCAAAGGCGGATTCAAGGAGAAAACAGGCGACCCTGTTCGACTTGTAGAATTGTCAGACGGTCTGGAAACATCTTGAATTGAAGATATCAAAATGCAACGAAAAGACCGGTTTGTTAAAAAGCCGGGCTTTCCGGGTATTTGTTATAATGTGGGTTAAACTGCAGACAATATAATTGAAGGAAGGTAATCCGATTGAAGTACAGAAAATTCAATGGACTGGATGTCGAAGCGTCGGTTCTGGGATTCGGGGCGATGCGCCTGCCGGTCAGGGATGGTGATTATTCAGCAATAAATGAACCAAAAGCAATGAAAATGCTAAGACATGCCATAGACAGCGGTGTGAATTACATCGACACCGCATATCCCTATCACAACGGAAACAGCGAGAGATTCCTGGCAAAGGTTCTTAAGGATGGATACAGGGAAAAAGTATACCTTGCGACAAAGCTGCCGGTTGGAAGGCTGAAGGAAAAGGAGGACATGACCAGGATTTTCAATGAACAGATGGAAAAACTGGAGGTGGACTACCTGGACTTCTATCTGCTTCATGCAGTTAACAGGAACAGCTGGGAGACATGTGTAAAACTGGGGGTGACGGAGTTCATCGATGAATTGAAGGCAGCGGGGAAAATAAAATATGCCGGATTCTCATTTCATGATTCGCCTGAAATATTCAGAAAAGTAGCGGATGCATATGAATGGGACATGTGCCAGCTGCAATTCAATTATGTGGACACCCACACCCAGGCGGGAATCGAAAGCTTCAGATACGCCGCTGATAAAAAAATGAACATCGTGGTCATGGAACCGCTGCGGGGCGGATCCCTGGCGTCAAATCTGCCTCCCGAGCTGGAGGAACATTTCAGAAATGCAGAAATCGACAGGAGTCCGGTGGAGTGGGCGTTTCGATGGCTTTATAATTTCCCGGAGGTAAAGGTAATATTAAGCGGAATGAACACAATGGAGCAGCTTAAGGAAAATCTGCGTATATTTGATTCGGCGGTTGCAGACAGCATGACGGAAGCGGAACAACGGACAATGGAAAGGGCGATGGAAATCATGAATGAGAAAACCGCCGTTCCGTGCACCGACTGCAAATACTGCATGCCATGCCCCCACGGAGTAAATATTCCTGCAATGTTCGGTTTATACAACAGATATACAAGATTTTCGAACAAAGATGAAATAAAGGCTCAATATAATGAATGGCGCGCAAGGACCGAAAAAAAATCCACGGCGGATCTTTGCGTCAACTGCGGGGAATGTCTGGAGAAATGTCCCCAGTCGATACAGATTCCGGACAAACTTGCCGAGATGGACAGTTTGCTGGCATCCAAGTAAAATATGAAATTTATCATAACGGATATAAGAAGGCCGCATGGCATGCATGCGACCCTCTTTATGGTGTTATTTTTGTCAGTCGTTCAGGATTTCCACTTCGTGTTCCTCCAGGAACTGACTGGTGTACAGGTTATAGTACCTGCCCTTCAGGGCAAGCAACTCCCTGTGGGTTCCGTGTTCGATTATCTTCCCCTTGTCGAGGACGAGGATTCTGTCGGACCGCTTTATCGTGCTTAGCCTGTGGGCGATTACAAAGCTTGTCCTTCCCTCGATTACTTTCGCGATGGCATCCTGGATGCTTTTTTCGGTATGAGTGTCCACCGATGAAGTCGCCTCGTCGAGTATGAAGATTGAGGGATTGGCTATTATGGCCCTGGCGAAGCATATCAATTGCTTCTGTCCGGTCGAAAGGCCTCCGCCTCCCTGTGATACCTCATGTTCATAGCCCTTCTCAAATCCCATTATGAAATCATGGGCCTTGACAAGTCTTGCGACTTCCTCAACTTCCTCAATTGTGGCGTCCAGCTTTCCGTACCTTATGTTTTCAAGTATGGTTCCGCTGAACAGATGCGGCGTCTGCAGCATATATCCAAGGTTTCCGTGTATGTGCATCAGGGGAATCTCCCGGTAGTCAATGCCGTCTATGAGAATCGCGCCTTCGGTAGGCTCGTAAAATCTGCTGGCAAGGTTTACTATGGTAGTTTTTCCTGAGCCGGTTTCCCCGATGATGGCGATGCATTCTCCGGGCCTTACATCAAGGTTGAAGTCCTCAAGGACTTTCTCACCGTTGGCATACCGGAAGCTCACGTTCCTGAAGGTGATCCCGCCCTTGAGACGGGGTACTTCATCCGAAGGCTTGACGATGCCGTATTTTGAAATGACCCCGGGAGAATCCTTGATCAGCGGCTCGGTTTCCAGCAATGTCATGATTCTTTCACCGGCCGCCTGCGCGGACTGCATCTCGGCCATTATATTGGCAAGGTCGTTGACAGGCATGAAGAACTGCACGGTATACGACATAAAGGCGGTGAGCGTTCCCAGCGTGATTGCCTGGCCGACTACCATCATGCCGCCCTGCCACAGCGACAGGGATGTCCCGAGCGTGCTGATAGCAGTTACTATCGGAAAGAAAAGCGCCGAATAAATGGCTACCTTGATTGCGCTTGACCTCAGCAAAGTGGCTTTTTCGTCAAACTCCTCCAGATTCTTTTTTTCCCTGACAAGAGTCTTGGTTGTAGTGGCGCCCTGGATGCCTTCGTTGAACGACGATATTATGATGGCATTGTTCTTTCTGGCCTCACGGCTTGCCTTGAGGATTTTCTTCTGAAAGTAAAGCGATACGACCAGAAGGATGGGCACGACTCCCAGAACGATCAGCGCGATCTTTATATTCAGGGTGAGCATGATCACCGTTATCATTATCAGCAGGCTGAGCGCCCAGGTGATATCTACAAGCCCCCATGAGATTATTCCCGTGAGCCTTCTTGTGTCTGAAGTCAGCCTTGCCACCAGGTTGCCTATGGTATTCTGGTCATAGTAAGTAAAAGAAAGTTCCTGCAGCTTTCGAAAACCTTCGCTCCTGATGTCGTGGGTGATATTTACCATTAGCTTCTCAGCCAGGAAAATCAAGAGGAATATCGTAAACGCCTTCACCAATGACAAGCCAAGGTATGCCAGGATGAAGTAAGCGATATATTCCGTGGTTTTCCCTGCCACGAATTTGTCGATTGCATACCTTGTCAAAAGCGGCATAACCGAATCCGTACCCGCCAGAATCATCATGTCAAAGATCAAGAACAGGGTTATTTTCCTGTAGCCGGCCATATATCTGAAGACTTTTTTCCACAGCTTGAGGTCAAAGCCTTTCTTGTATTCTTCAATATTATCATGCATTGCCGCCACCTCCCTGTCCGGCTGTTGTAATCAGATCCTCCTCAAGCGAGTTCTGAATGTCGAAGACCTCCTTGTACAAGCCACCCTCCTCCAGAAGACTGTCATGGGTTCCTGACTGCGTAATTTCCCCGTCTTCCATTACCAGGATCATGTCGGCCTGCATAAGCGTACTGATCCTATGCGATATTATGAATGTCGTCGCGTTGTTGCAGAAGACCTTCAGCTGTTCCCTTATATGGGAATCCGTCTCTACGTCCACAGCGCTGAGAGAATCATCGAATACCATGATCGGATGATTTTCCAGCAGCATCCTTGCAATCGCCACCCGCTGTTTCTGTCCTCCCGACAAGGTGACGCCTTTTTCACCGACCAATGTGTCAAAGCCTTTTTCAAACCCGCTGATGACATCGTATACCGATGCGATTCTGGTAACCCTTTCGATTTCATCCATAAGGCATACATCCCGGGCTATCGCAATGTTCTCGCGTATGGTCCTTGAAAAGAGGAAGGGCTCCTGCAATACGATGCCTATGTTTCTCCTGAGCCACTTCTTGTTTATTTCGCGAAGCTCAACGCCGTCTACCGTTATCGAGCCCCCGTTGTAGTCAAAAAGCCTGACAAGAAGATTCACCAAAGTGGACTTGCCCGACCCGGTGCCTCCCAGGATTGCGACCGTCTGGCCGGGTCTGACCTCGAAGGATATGTCCCTGAGCACGGGATGATCCTTTTCATATTCATAGGAGACATTTTCAAATCTTATGGCTCCCTTGATTTCCGGCGTCAGGCCCGAGTCCTCGTTTTTATCCTCGTTCAGCTCATCAAGAATTTCCTTGATTCTCTGGAGTGAAACGCTCGCCCTTCCCATGTCCGCAAGAACCCTGCCGAGGTGTCTGAGAGGCCATATCAGGTTAGATGTGTAATTCATGAAGGCATATAAGGTTCCGACGGAGATCAAGCCTCCGGCCGCCCATGAGGTTCCAAGTATCAGTACGACCCCTATCTGAGCGCCGCACATAAGGTCGGATGCGGACCAGTACCACGCCATAAGCCGGGAGATGATGAAATCCTTGTTCTTGAAATCATTGCTTGAGTCTATGAATTTCTTGATTTCATAATCCTGTCTGGCGAACGCCCTGACGATCCTCATGCTTGACAGGTTTTCCTGAAGTATGGTCGTCATCCTTCCCTCGGCTTCGTCCGTAACCTTGAATCTGGCCTTTATGAATCTGAAGAAGGCATATGCCGAACCTGCAAGAACCGGCGTTATCGCAAATGAGATGAGCGTCAGCTTCACATTGAGCGACAGCATGATGACGAGCGCCGACACTACGAGCGCCACGGCCCTGACAACCTGAAAGAACTGGTCCGATAGAAACCTCCTTATGGTTTCAAGGTCGCTGGTGCATCTTTGGATCAGGTCGCCTGTTTCAACCTTGACATGGTAACTGTATGTAAGGTGCTGAATATGGTCAAACAGCGTCGTGCGGATGTTCTTTGCCATCTTCTCCGATGACGCGGCGACATTTTTCCTGTAAAAATACGACAGTATTCCGTTTACCAGGGAAAGTGCGACAAGAATCAGGCCGCATAACCATAGATTCTGGACAAGATAAGATCGGCCGCCGATGTCCTCGAACCAGCCCATTACAAGCGGAGGAAGACTGGGTGCGGCCTCGCCTATGATCGAATCCATGGTTATCTTTATTACCAGGGGATTCATCATGGAGACGGCTATGCTTATGAAAATCAGCAGTATGGCGGTCGTGTATGCCGCCAGGGTGCCTTTCATGAACGAAATCAACAGTTTGAACTTTTTCACTTGCAACCTCCTCGGGAAGCGGTACTGTCTAGTTTAGTGCCCGGGGGTTTACCGAAAATCAGACAAATAAAAACCACAGGCATTTTACAACCTGCGGTCCGATGATTTGACTCAAACAGCTATTTGCTGCAGACCGGAGGCTGAAATATTTCAGAAGCTGTGAAACCCACAGTGCTACTTCTCATTTTGATCATCATTTCGTCCTCCTTCCTTAATTTTTAATCCGTTGCCAATTATATAGAAAACAAGACAGGGTGTCAATCCACGGCACATTACAGTTTTGTAACAAACCTTTGTCAGGTCTTATTCCTTTGCTTTGGGGATTTGGGCTTGTCCCTTGGCTTTTCTGTCTCCGCCTGCAATTCATCCTCATCCTTTTTAAAGTAAAGATCAATTATTCTTTCGGCAAGATTCTTGCGTTTTTCGGCCTGTATGACCAGAGATATTATCAAAAGAATCAGAAAGGCACGGTCATTTCCGGCAATATTCCTTAGCTCGGTCTTTTTCAGGAGGGATTCAATCAATTCTGCCATGCTTTCCTCAAACACAGGAAGCTGCTCGCTTTCCATTTCGGTGAACATGCCATATAATTCGCCGGCCTTCTTTTCACGGCCCCCGCTTTCTGGGCTCTCCACAAAATCAATGACGGGCGCCATAAGCCTGGCCATGTCGCTGACAGAAAGAATCTGCTTCAGATGATATATGATCGTCAGGAGCATTATGTGCTCCTTTTCATATTTTTTATTTTCGGGAGGGAAAACCAGGTGGGCTTTTGTATAGTTGTTGATCATGGTCTTGGTAAGAATGCTGTCCGCTTCATTACGTTTGAGGGCGCCAAGCTTTCGGTTCATGAACGTTGTAACCTGGTCCATGTATAGAGCAATGTCGGGTATGTCTCCCGACGAAATACCCCGGTGCGAAGTAATTTTATTCATCAATGCGTTCAATCCGGTCATAAAGTCATTCATGGAACAAACCTCCTTTATTTCTATATTATATATAAAAGGGACGATTGTCTCAATAGCGATAACCATCATTGACAACAACGGCATATATAATTATAATAACAATATAACGCAATGTAGTAATTAAAACTATGTAACGAAGCAAAGGGGTTAAGATGAAGGAAGCAAAGATATTGCTCTGCGGGGATTCGATCTCAAAGGGCATAATATATGATAATTCCGTCAAAAAATACAGAAGGGTCGACAAAGCCCTGTCGGACATACTTGAAAAAATATTTAGGTCAAGGGTTCTGAACATATCGGGTTTCGGGAATACCGTTCTTAGGGCAGAAGGAAAATTCTACAAAGCCTTCGAGGCAGAGAAGCCCGATGTCGTCATTTTTGGGCTCGGGGGCAATGACTGCGACTTCGACTGGAATGAAGTATCGAATGAGCCGGATGGCATCCACAAGCCGAAAACAGATATAGAAACATTTAAAAGCACATTGGCCCTGATGGCTGACAGGGTCGTTTCATTCGGCAAAAGGGTGGTGTTGATGAATCTTCCCCCGCTGGATCCGGAAAGATATTTCAATTGGATTTCGGGGAACGATGAGCTAAGGAAAAGGAATATCCTGAAATGGCTTGGGAGCGTCAGCCAGATATATTGGTGGCAGGAACGGTACAATATCGCCGTTGTGGAGGTCGCAATAAGCAAGAATGCGGAATTGATTGATGTAAGAAGTGAATTTCTCAAGCAATCCGATTTCAGGAATTGCATATGCGAGGACGGAATTCATCCGAATGAAGAAGGGCAGAGACTTATAGCCAGGGCAGTGGCCGGTTACTTCAATGGGAAAAAACCTGCATGATTCAAACAAGCATCGATTACCCGGATCGGCGGATGATATAATGATGCGGGGGATGAGCGCAATGGATGTGGAAACAAAGGAATTCTACGGCAGGATATATTCCATAGCCATGATGATACCAAAAGGCAGGGTGGCGTCATATGGGCAGCTTGCGATGATGGCGGGAGTAGCAAGCGGAGCCAGAATGGCGGGAAGGGCGATGAAGGATACACCGTCAGAGCTTGACATACCGTGCCATAGGGTTGTCAATTCAAACGGGTGTATTGCCCCCGATTATGTATTTGACGGCAAACGGAACCAAAGGGCCATGCTTGAAGCCGAGGGAGTGGTATTCCTACCGAATGGAAACATCGACATGAAAATGTGCCGATGGAATCCGTCGGACTGATGTATCCCCCGCAAAAACGAATGATTCACGGAAACTGTTTCAAAGCAGATTGAGAAAATCCTGTCAATTCGTTATCAGACCGCTGATGGTTATCTGATCTTCCTGCACCTCGAAGTCTGTAAGTTCGAAATTATCCGTTTCCTCGAGCTGTCTGACGAGTGTATCGCTTATATTGTCGGTAAGCGGAAGCAGAAGTTGCTCGGCAAACGGAAGATTCAATTTCCCGATCTTGATTTCCCTGATGATTATATCGAACACGCCATTGCCTTCATATTCGATGAAAACAGTCGCATATACTCGCTTTCCCTCTAAAACCCCAATCATGTTTTTGGCAATTGCGGGAAAGTCCGGGTTATTTGCATAAGCATCCAGGTTTTTAAAAACAGCCGTCATATCAACGGTCTGGTCGTCATTGCATTTGAAAAGGATGTCCTCCAGGGGAATGCTGCTGTTTTTGCTGATGTTTTCATTCACAAGCGCGGAAAGGTCGGCGTTATTCAGGACGATGCTTACGGATGAGATGCCGCTTCCTTCTATTTTTATATTGATGATATCGGCTATGGAATTTCCTTCGGTTGTTTGCCTGGAACTATCAGCTGCTGAACGGAATTCGTCAAGGCCCGGCATATTTGACCGGTTGAGAAAAAACATCACAAAAACCGCGGCAGATATCAGAAGGACCAGCACAAGAAAAACAATGATCGCTATCAGACAGCCATGTTTCTTTTTACCTTCGTTCATAAATTACTCCGTTTTTTTTTATTATATCACGTCTGCTGTTGTCATATATCCATCCTATACATGCGGTAGGCCTTGTAACGCTCGCCTCCGGCTGCCTCCAGCACACGCAGCGCCTGGGCATTCTCTTCTCCGACAGTCGAGCCCTCGGCCTCCGTAAGGCCTTTACGGTCACCGATTTTCATGTAGTTGTAAAAAATAGCCGCATTCACAGCCCTGCCCTGATACTCAGGGATTACAAACTGTATGAATATACGCACCCTCGTGATTTTTTTGCGGTAGTACAGGAATTTGAATATGCCAAACGGAAACAGAGTGCCATTCATCTTTATGAATACCTGGTTGTAGTCGGGAGCACCTACGACAAAACCGATTGGCTCGTCCGTGTCTTTTTTGCGGGCTATGCATATAAGGTCAGGGTCAAGGAACCTCATAAGCATGCTTGCTTCCTTCTTGATGTCCTCAGCCGATGGTATCACGAAATGCTCCCAGCTTTCGGGAACTGCCTGAAGGAGAACTTTCCTGATGTCGTCGATCTCATTGTCAAGATGCTTCAGTTTAACCGTATCTATTCTAAAATTGTACTTTTTCATTGAATAATCGACGGCTTTTATGAACCTGTCCGACGGGAAGCGGTCCGCAATGAAATGAAATGCGTAATAATCGCGGTACTTTTTAAATCCATAGGATTCGAATAATTCCAGATAATACGGAGGATTGTAGGTGTCGAACAAAACGGGAGGGGTGTCATAACCCTTCAGAAGCAATGCCCTGTAATCATCGCCGCCGGAAGGGGATACTGGGCCCTCGATGAATTCCATTCCTCTTTCAGACAGCCATGCCCTGGCGGCATCGAACAGCATGAAGGCGGCTTCTTTATCATTTATGCATTCAAACAAGGTAATGTATCCGCGCTTCATGTCTTTTTCCGTATTTGCTTTTTCATCAATCCCGGC
>JAWOIG010000171.1:0-6306 GCA_046484775.1 Clostridia bacterium
TTCGTTAGCCTTACGCTGTCTCCGGGGCCTTCCCCGTCCTTCGGCCCTTCAGTCCCGACACGAAAGAAATTACGCCTGTTGACATCCCTGCTGATATCGGCGGCGATCCTGCCCTGCTCATCGTGGCCTGCATATGCAAGCAGAAATATGTCATCCGACTCCTCCGCCCTGGTGCCTTTGAGATGCCTGCCGTAGGACCATATTATCCTGTTGCTTTTATCGGTGTAGAATTTCCATACGTTCCTGGTACCCTTCATCGCCTTGTTGCTGTATTTCCTCAGCGCCTCCGGCGGGGTGCGCATCTCAAGGGCCCGGGCGATTTCGCGCAGAATCAAAAATACGGACTTTGCCTCCGCGATATCCATTTGCTTGATCAGTTTGTCGCTGCAGAACAAATTCATGCCAAACCCCTGTAAACTTTCCGTTTTCAATCTATCAAAATGATTGCCGCCATTAATAAATAAACGCTGCAAATGCGGGATCGGATAGTACGGTCGGGCCGCAGCATACCTGCCGTGAAAGCGTCCCGGGCGGCCATGAGTGCCGTTGCGATAATCCCGCCTATAGTTCATTTTACTAACAACAGGCTTTCATTACAAGATTTTTATACTGACCTATGCGACGGTAGGGCAATTACGGCATCATTGCGGAAAATCCCGCAAATCATATATTTTTACGGCACGGCATAATATTGCCACTGATAAGCGCCCTGAAAGATGATCCCTATACGGCGATATCGTTTTCCTCCATTTCATCCGCTTCCATTATGTCGAAATCGGTGGAAATGTGCCGTCCGGGGAATAAAACATATTTCCTGTCCTGATACTTCTTCATCGCAGTCGCCAGCGCCTCGACCTTGCTCCTTGCCTCAACGACGATTTCCCTTTCCATGGTTTCCGTTATTCGTATCGAATATGCTTCCATCGGTTGATTCCTTTCGTTATTCATTCCTATATCAGTTCGGCTATGACATTGCCGTTCAAGATGAAGGAAACCTTGCATCTGCATCTGTCTTCGAACTTATCATAGATCCTTCCGGCGCTCCGGGTTCCCCTTGCCACCGTATGGCAGCTGTTCGCCACATACCCGACGATGCCGTCCACACTCTCGAGCACCGCCTCCACAGCCTCCTCATCAAAGCGGTTGTCATAGTCCTTCCTGAGCAGAAGCTCCTGCCCCACCTTGAATATCCCCGTTCCGAAATACCTGTCCGCCCCTACGATTGTGATATATCCTTTTTCCATTTCGATTCCTCTCTTTCATCCTTTACATCGCCACAATCATAGTTTACTAATATGGGTATACCTTTTTTGGTACTTATAAAGTTGAATTCAGATAAATCCATTCAAAGAAAGACCATCCCTGTATCCCTTGCACAGGCATGGTCTTTCTTCATAACTATTTATTCAATAATCTTTTTAGCGGCATGAATTTTTATATAACTTATTGCATGCCTGCTCAATAAGGATATTACTTAACTACCGGTATGTAGTAATCGAGGATAACCATATCGTTTTCATTCTTCTGTGTGAATCTGGGACAGTTGTAAAGTTCCATTGACCATTCACAATCGGGATTATACCTGTAGCCCCAATCCTCGAGACCGCGCTCGGTCAGCCTGTGCGCATTCATTATCGCCTCGGTCTCGGGACCCTTGATCCATCCCACGGCGACTTTCGTCGGCATGATTTCATGTGAGTCGAAACCCTCGCCGGGAATTGTGCAGCCCTTTTTCATAAGCATCCCGCATGTGTAGCTGTGCATCGTCATGTAGCCCACGTAGGACGGGTCGTAAACCTGGTCCTCGCATTGCTCAAGCCTCTTGAATGTTCCGTCGGCGAGACATTTTTCCCAGAAATCCGGTATGGGATTATGATCCCTTATATGAGCCCAGTCGACTTTGATGGTTTTTCCGATTACAAGAACATCCGGCATTTCGACAAATTCGATTTTTTCAAGCCTGGCCATCCTAAACCCTCCTGTTCATATTCAATTGTTCAACTATTGATAGTCCTTGATCCGATTGCAATTACATTATACACCCATTGACTTGAAATGAATGCCGAAAATACCTTTGGAATAGCAAAAAAATCAATTTTATGTGCCGCTGCGCTTTACTATGCCCTGCAGCCTTATTATGCCGCACCTGATGCCGCCGTCCGTTTCAATGATTCCAAATGACGGTTCCGACATACCCCTTGCCCTGCGTCCGATCTTGCCGGGATTCATCAGGACGACGCCTTTTTTTGTCTTGAGATATGGAATATGCGTATGTCCGAAAAGTACGATTCCGGCTTGCCGCCTTATTCCCTCGGCCAGAATCACCGAGGTTCCGCTGCGTACATCGTATATGTCGCCATGGGTCATGAAAATTCTGTTTCCTTCGACTTCCAGAAGCTTCTCAGTGGGTCCGGGGCTCCATGGGTCGGTGTTTCCTTTTACAGATTCCAACGGAATGTCCGGGAAAAGCATTTCCAGCGCAGCTGCGTCGTCGATATGGTCTCCCAGATGGATGATCATGTCCGGCGAAGTTTCATCGACCGCCGCCTTCATTGCGTCCAGATCCCGGTGGGAGTCTGAGAAAACGACTATTTTCATTCCGTCTCCCCCGGCGGGTTTCCGGCCTTGCCTGCTCTTGCATTCAAAAGCCAGTATTCCGCGCCGTTCCTTGTTCTGCCTAGATAACCGCGGTCGAACAGTTCGCGCCTTAGCATGCAGCTGTCATTGAACGTGTGACGCAGATTCAGGATTGCATTGACCTCTTTTTCCGAGTATATCCTGCCTGCCTCAAATCCCGATGCGAGAAAAACAAGTGCGATAACCCGGGGTTTTTGCTTTCTTGGAAACTGCCTCAGCCGGCCTTCGGAATCCATAAAGCTTTTCAATTCGTTTAAAAAATCAATTTCCATTTCAAGATTATCCATTTCCGGCTCACTGAAGTTTTGTAACATGACGGCCCCTGGCGCCTTCCATCTTTTTTGCATCGATCATACCCGAAACCTGCCGCCTGACCAGCCTTTCCATGAGATTGCCCATCAAATTCATGAACTTCGAAATTTTGGCCGGGACATACCATAAAGTGTTTTTATCATAGGCACTAATTGCGTTAAAGTACGCACTGTCAGCCTCAAGGATTCCCGGGGCCAGTCTGCACAGCGTCCTGAATGAATGGAAAATGGCAATGTCTCCGAACTTCGGCTTCCTGACGCCGTCATCAAGAAGCGATTCTCCGAATTTCCGGGCGGCAATCGAAAGTTTCTTTTTTTTCTTATCCAGTTCTTTTTCCGTTACCGGGAACGGGAGCATATCGACGAAAACCTTTCCGCAGACTTCGAATCCGGCCCCGGAAGCCCATGTTTCCAATGGTATGAACACGCCTTTTTCCTGCCATTTGGTGAAATTCCCTATGATATATGCCTTTTTGCCGAAATACTTTGGTCTGTGGCAGTTGTACGCCGCATGGTCAAGGAAATTCTTCATTATGCCCGTCACGCTGAACATATAGCCCGGGCTTGCGATGATAACCGCATCCGCTTCCATCAGCCTGCGCTCCATGGCATCAGCCTGGTTGTAGTGCGGGCATTTCTTCTCGCCCAGGAATATGCAGTTATGGCATCCGACGCAGAAATCCAGCTTATAGTCCGAAAGATACAGGTACTCGATCTCGAAATCCAGCCGCTCCTTCAGCCTGTCTGCAAAATACCTGACAATCTCCGTAGTGTTGCCGAACTTCGAACACCCCATCAGTGCGATCAGCTTCATTCAAATACCTCCGGATGATTCTGAAAACATTATACAGCAATAATCCGATCCTTATAAACCTGCATTTCAAGAAAGAAGATACAACAGTTGGCAGGGCATTGACCGGCTATTGTATGTGATGCTGAATTTCCTGCCTTTACCCCTGGGAAACCGCAGATTATATCCACTGTTATTCTATTAAGATTTCAGGCCTGAATCATACTTATTCGGTGCTCATTCCACGGTTTCGCGCCTTGTTTCGTCAAAGTCCAGGACCAGCCCGGAAGCCCCGTCGGTTATTTTGATATCAAGCCCGCCCCTATCCGCAGTGCACCACGGATTTTCGTAACGTACATTGTAATCTATTCCGATCTCAAGACCGTTTACGGTCAGGGGATCGTTCCATCCGGCCGTAATCGTACCCTGCGAAGGAGATTCATAGATGATTCCAAAGACATCGCCCGATATCCGGGCATTGGCTATCGCCTCGATGAATTCGGCGAAGGACCCGTTTTCGTCCCTTGAACCCATTTCACATATCCAGACATTCGATCTCCCGGTTGCGATGTATTCGTACGGCTTCAATCTTAACGGATTGCCGTTTTCATCTTCTTTTTTCAACCCCATGTACGGATTGAGCGCGGGATCGGCGTCAGCCCAGGATGTGAATCCCGATACGGGTCTTATCGCGGCGAAGCCGTCGCCTTTCCTTGCAAAGACCCAGCCGTTCTTTTCAACGGTCTCGTCGAGGAATTCCTGCGGTATGTATGCATGGGTGTGGTAAGTATAGGTCGGGACCATCGCTATGTTGGTATTGTACATGCTGATGGCAATGTTCCTGTTGCAGACAGTCTTCGGCATGATCCTGTTGCCCGCCCACTTGTTCGGCCTGTCGGTGTACTCGTTGCCGGACGGATGATTGGTGAAAATCACGGCTTTTCCGCCGAGGGACGCCTGCCATACATGCTGCTGGAATCCGTATTTGCCCTTTTTATTGTCCTGTGCGCAACTTAGCATGTAATCCTTAGTCCTGTAGGTATAAAGATTGGCCTTCTGGCGTGATGTATAGTCGCTGTCGGGATCGCAGCAAACCCCCGCGGCGGCGCACATGTCGTAGTGTTCCTTGTGGGACTTCGCCCTTTCAATCAGGTAATAGCCGGGCTCCGCCCTGACCTTCAGGGTGTTCTCCACCACATACTTGTGCGAATTCGCACCCATTCCCCAGAAATACGTTACATTGCGCGGATCCTTCGGGTCGACCCCGAGGGCCATCCCCTCCTCCACATTCATGCTCATGCACTGCCGGTTTTCAAATGTCCTTTCATCATTGGCACAGTTGATTATGGGCCCGGGTACCCGGTATCCGTCGATTGCAAGATGCACCGCCGCCGGCGAAAGCGCCAGGTCCTCATCGCCCATCCCAAGGAAAAGGCTTCGAAGTACAAATGATCCATCCCTTGTATTGAATATATTCTGGCAGTATGCCCTTCCATGGGCGGATCCGAATACGCCCTTGTAGCTGTTGAGCGCCATGTCGAAGAATATCAGGTCGATGATCATCCGCGCCTTTGTCCTTATCTCATTGTCCTCCGCCAGTATCGCCAGCAGCGACAGGGATAAAACATCCTCATGATAATATGTATTCGAGAGCCATTCGCAGAATCCGAACCTGAAGCGCCACTCAAGCCAGTTCAGAACAAGCGGCCTTGCGTGTTCCATGTGCCATCTGCCCGATTTTCCGTTGTTTGTGAAAATCTCGTCCGGATACAGCTGCCCCGCGGCATACTCGTTCGAGTGGAATAGCATCTGGTGGTTTTCGGTGAAATAGCACGGGCTTTTTTCCGGGCCGCCCTCGTCTATCCAATACTTGCAGCCAAGTATCATTTGCTTGGCTTCGTTCTTCAGGTCATCCGGAATGTTTTCCGACTCCCCGTATTTCGCCATCATGAATATGAATCCCGGCAGGACAAAATCGAAGCAGTCCGTCCTGTCGTATATGCATTTGATCGACTCCATGAAATTATTCCCGTCGAATTCCGGCGCCGCCATGCCCCTGGTCTTTAGCTCAAGCCTTGCCAGTTCCCTGTAGATACTGTTGTTCCCGGCCTTTTTATCCTTCTCGGCGCCATTTACCAATAAATCCAGATAAGCTTCATTCAAATCGTTAGTTCCGGCTTTCGCCTCTGTCCAAAACGGATGCATCTCCCCACCTCCGGCATTATTTTATTTAGTCATGCAATGCTGAATAACAAGGGATTTCAGATATTCAACATTCCCCAATTATACAACAATCTCAAACAGTTGCCTTGGGCAATTGTAAAAATCAAACAGTTGCCTTGGGCAATTGTAAAATAAATCAGCATGTTTTTATATGCAAAAATCAAACAGTTGCCCGGAGCAATTGTAAAAAAAAATTCGTTTCTTAAGTAAATATAGGGATTTTTGTATGATTTCGAATCTAAAACATCAAACAGTTGCCTTGGGCAATTGTAAAAATCAAACAGTTGCCTTGGGCAATTGTAAAATTAATCAACCCTTTTTATATGCAAAAATCAAACAGTTGCC
>JAWOIG010000219.1:0-2532 GCA_046484775.1 Clostridia bacterium
GGATATCCTTGGGATATTCAATTCAATGAAGGAAGCCGTAACCCTCAATGAAATGAGGATCAACAGCAATTTCAACATGGGTGTCGCATTTATGTCGGAGGGCCTTAACACAAGGAGGGAACTCTTCAGGCGTGCATCGCTTGCTATGTGGTATTCAAAAAGACAGGGTGCGAATAAATTTGTGTATTACACGTCCGAGATCGATGAAAAATTCATTGAGGAAGACCAGATTCAAAAGGAACTTAACAGGGCGATTTTACAAAACGAATTTGAATTGTATTACCAGCCTATTATAAACAGCAATGATGGGAGCATATATGGGATAGAAGCCTTGATCAGATGGAACCATCCCGAAAAAGGAGTATTGAAACCTAATTATTTTCTTAACGAAGCTGAAAAAAACGACATGATGATTGATATCGGGTATTGGGTGATCGAACGGGCTTTCCGTGATTACAATACAATACAAAACAGATTTACACCGGAGCTCGTGAATAATATCAAACTATCCATCAATATATCGCCCAATCAGTTCAAGGATAAGTTTTTTGTTGAGAATCTTAAGAATTATATAGTTAAATACAACATGACTCCGGAAAACATATGCCTTGAAATAACTGAGCAGGTATACATTCAGGAAACGCTCAGAGTCAACGAACTGCTCCGCAGCATAAAGAAAATCGGATGCCGCATAGCATTCGATGATTTCGGGATAGAGTATTCGACTTTGTCCAAATTGCAGGACCTTAACTTTGACGTAGTGAAGATAGACAGGAAATTCATTCTTGGAGTTCCGCATGACCGCGTATGTGTTGAAATCATAAAGATGTTGAAGTCGCTGACGGACCTTACCGGAAAGCAATTGATAGCGGAGGGTGTGGATTCCGTTGAGCAGCTGGAAAAACTGAGGGAATACGGATGTCTGTTGATTCAGGGATTCTATTATTCGCAGGCGCTTGGAATGGAATATCTTCTTAATACGATATATGAAAGAAACATAGCGAATGATTGCTTTGTAACGGGAAAAGGAGCGGTACAAAAGACAGCGGTGGCCGAAAGAGCCGATATGGGACTTTCGTTGAAGAAGATGGAACTTTACGAATCATTTTTCAAAGGCCATATTGCACCGGTAAGCATAAACAGGCTAACGGGAGACAGCGAGGCAGGCCAGGAAGACATTCTGCTGCTGAGTGTTAATTCGGCTTTTACAGAACGATTCCTTTTACCCGGCGAATCGATGACCGGAAAAGGGAGGGCTGCGGTATATCCCGAGATAAATGATATTCAAATGAAGGAAATAGCCAGGACCGTCCATTCGGGAGGCAATATAAGATTCCCGCATTTTTATCACGCAAGGACGGGGAGCACCTACGACCTGTGCATCTTTTGTCTTGAGGACGACAAATTCGCAATGGTGTTTCTTGATATAACGGAAAGCAGCAGAACATATGAAAAACTGAAAACAGCGGTCGAGGATCTTGAAAGCATCAAGTATATGCTTGATATTGCCCTGCATATAGGAGGGATAGATGTCTGGGAATATGATATAAAAAGCCGCAGGCTAAAGATTATCTGGCATGATACAGCCGGGGTGAAAAAGCAGTATATGGATGAATATGCGCTTGAGGATTACATCAATAAGATACACCCTGACGAACAGCATGGATTCAGAAGAGAATTCATGAATTATATATTGAAATCAAGCAGCAGAAGGTATGACCCCGAAGAAAAGTTTTCATTTGACTATAGGTTTGAATATCCTGGAAGAGGAAACTGGCGATGGATAAGCACGAAAATCCACATCATAGAATACGACGGCATAGATCCCGTAAAAGCAGCTGCAGTCAATGTCGACATATCTCAAAGGAAGCAATATGAAGAAACCATAAGCTTCCAGCTTCACCATGATGGCCTTACACGACTGCTGAACAGGGAAGGCCT
Organism: Clostridia bacterium; assembly: GCA_046484775.1. Lineage (GTDB taxonomy): Bacteria > Bacillota > Clostridia > DUPQ01 > DUPQ01 > JAFGQE01. The sequence goes on from JAWOIG010000219.1 coordinate 1,942, forward strand.
GAGAGTAAAATTTCCGGAAATACTTGGCAAGTCTGAAAGATGTGCGGTAGCCTTTATGGATCTGGACAACTTCAAGAATGTCAACGACAAGGGTGGACACGAAGCCGGGAACAAGGCGCTTGAGGAGATTGCCGTGAACATAAGGAACTGCCTGCCGGACGGATCCCTGGCAGCAAGACTTTCCGGCGATGAATTTCTTCTTGCCTTTGGTTATGAAAGCATGAAGGAACTGAAAAAAACAGCGGCAAGGATACTTCGAAGCCTTCATGAAAGTGGAAATGAAGGAAACAGGATCACTGCAAGCATGGGGATTTCATTATATCCGGAGAACTCAAGGAACGAATCCGAACTAATGTCAATGGCGGACAAAGCAATGTACCGTGCAAAGGAAAACGGCAAGAACTGTTTTCTTATTCATGACGAGAATTTAAAATGATTCCAGAAAATCCAACGCTTTGAGAATGTGGGCTTGCACCGAAGACTTAGATGGACCACCCTGTGTTCGCCGCCTGTCGACGCATGATTCAAGCGAAATGAAGTCATGGACATCATCTTCAAAATTAACTGAAAAAAGTCTGAATTCATCAATGG
>JAWOIG010000062.1:0-12899 GCA_046484775.1 Clostridia bacterium
GAGGCCTTGTTCAGATAACTGCAAGTGCAACGGTCGGTCGCATCGGGCATGAGAACCAGGCCTCCTGCGGGAATCGCGTTGATCCAGCAACCGGGCCGGATACCGCCGTAGTTCTCGGTCCCGTAATCGTGCAGCAGGTCGACATAACCCACCGTCGCCGAACGATACACGAGCATGTTCGTGGAACCCGAAGGAATACCGCACCCGTAGGACCGGTCGAGCACAAAATCTGCCGGTTCGCCCGTGAGCAGATCCCAGGCGCCCGGCTGCAGGTAAATCGTCCGGCCGTTGATGATTTCCCTAGCTGCGCCTCGACAAAGGCATATCCTTCTTTTTCAAGTTCTTCCCTTACACTTGAGAAATCGCCCACGGATGTGCTTACTTCGAAATATTCGTCTTCCACCGCTACATCATCAGCTCCTGCTTCAAGCGCCTTCAGCATAAGACCATCCTCATCGATTTCCTTGCTTTTCTCAATAATGATGATTCCCTTGCGATCGAACATATAGGATACGCATCCTGTCGTCCCCATATTTCCGCCATATTTATCAAATATATGCCTTACATCGGCCGCCGTGCGGTTCTTGTTGTCCGTCATTGTTTCCACTATCACGGCTGCGCCGGCAGGACCATATCCTTCGTAAACAATTTCATCATAATTCTCGCCGGCGGCGGCTCCGCTCGCTTTCTTAATGCTCCTTGCAATATTGTCATTGGGCATATTGGAAGCCTTGGCCTTGGCTATTACATCCTTCAGTTTGGAATTAGCCTCGGGGTCCGGGCCGCCCGACCTGACGGCCACATATATCTCCCGACCGATCTTTGTAAAAATTTTCCCGCGTTTTGCATCGCTTTGCTCTTTTCTATGCTTTATATTAGCCCATTTGGAGTGTCCCGACATTGCTAATCCTCCTTTTCAATATACTTTTCTTCCCCTGGAATTATATCCGCCGCTGCATTCGTCAGGTCTTTGATATTGTCGATAAAACCCATAAGCCCGTCTTCGGGAACCAGCGCTGTTATTATAACACGACCCCCATAGTCTTCATCAATAACCGAAACTCTTTTTTTATTCAGAAAATTCTGTATTTTGCCAAGATCATGATACTCTGCTTCGATTTTTACAATCCTTCCCGGAATGTACTCTGCTGTTCCGGCCTTTTCAATACAAAGAGCCGCACTGCCTGAATAGGCTCTTGCCAGACCGCCCGTACCCAGCAGGGTTCCGCCGAAATACCTTGTTACGACAATAATCGTTCCCGTAAGGCCTCTTCCCCGGATTACATCAAGGACCGGCAACCCGGCTGTTCCGTGTGGTTCTCCATCGTCGGAATATCTGGCAGCCGGAACATTTCCTGCTAAAACATATGCATAGACATGATGTGATGCTTCCCTGTAATCCGATTTTATACATTCGATGAAATCCCTGGCCTCTTCTTCTGTCTGCACTCGTCCGGCCGATGCAATGAAACGGGATTTTCTCTCCGTTATCTCGACAACCATATTGCCTTTTATACATTTATAACCGGTGAAATTCATTTGTTGCCCGTCGATCCGAACCCTCCGCCCCTATTGATTCCTATTAAGGAAACATCGGATGTTTCTGCAAAATTAATCTCGGGAACCCTTGACAGGACAAACTGAGCTATTCTGTCGCCTTTTTTTATATTGTATGTTCCGCTGCCGCCCATATTCTTATCCAATGAACAGTTGTTGCCAACGCTGTCCGTATCTGATATGTTGCTCATTATTATGCCAACCTCATCCCTGTATCCACTGTCTATCGTCCCCGGGGAATTGGATAAACGCAGCATTGTCCTGAGCGATATCCCGCTTCTTGGTCTGACTTGTATCTCATATCCATGAGGTATGGCAACCTTTAATCCGGTTGGTATCGCCTTGGTTTCGCCGGGGGCAAGAACAACATCTTCCGCCGCAAACAAATCCATTCCGGCATCGCCGGGGTTGGCATACGCCGGAATCACCGCGCTGTCACGGCATCTTTCAATATATACCTTTATTCGTTCCCTCAAGAGGCCTCCTTATTTGTTCGTCCGGGAATAAGCAAAACCGCCTGTCGGCGGCTGCTCTCTCTATCTGTAATGGTTTTTCACCTGCCGCAGTTCTGTCTCCGCCTCAACCAGTTTAATTTTCATCTCTGACTTCTGTTCCTCAAGCTTTTGGTTTTTTTGCTCCAGCGAATTCACCTGAATCTGAAGATCCCTGATCTTCTTCTCCATTTCACCCATTCTGGTTTTTTGCTGGTTTGCCTTGTCTCTTTCCTTGAAATAATCGTCGGCTATATTAACTGCCGATAATACGGAAACCATCATGGTGCTGAGGTTGTTCTCGCCGCTTTCCATGATTTCGCCCATTTTCTTATCGACATACAAACCTATTTTTTGTATATATTCCTCTGGCTCGGTGCCTACGATTCCGTAGTCCTTGCCGGCTATCCTTATTCTAACTTTACTCATAGAATCACTCCCGGACACAAAATACACAATTATTATATAACAACCCCCTGCCATTGTACATATACATGGGCTGCCGGGCGCTATCGTGAAATATAAAATAGCTAAGTCCCGGTGTTGTCGTTTGAAGAGTTCGGGCAGTTCTTACTTGTCCGTAACCCGTGGATGTCTGCAAAAAGATTGCTTATTGTTTCTGAAAGCTATTTGTTGATTTCAATTTTAGAAATTCCATTTGATAAATCCGCAAAATTTTCAATTGAAAGGCTTTCTGCCCTGGCATCTGTTTTAAGCCCCATGTCCATAAGCATATGTTCCAGCTGTTCGCGCGAGATATCAAGGCCGGAAGTATTGGCTATTGAATTTGAAACTTTTTTACGGCGTTGCGCGAAGGCTGCCTTTACTATGATGAAAAACATGTCTTCTTGTATTAAGTTTGCTTTATCTTTAGTTCTATAATCCATATTCAAGACTGTACTCGTTACCTCCGGACGCGGATAAAAACAATTCGGGCTCACATCCATTACCTTGGATACAATGCAATGATATCCCACAACAACACTCAGGGATCCGTACGCCTTGCTTCCGGGCCCGGCCTTGATTCTGTCCGCGACTTCCTTTTGCATCATGAAGGTCATTCTCTCGGGTGGAATTTCGCATTCAATGAATTTCATCATGATTGGAGTCGTTATATAGTATGGAAGGTTTGCAATTACTTTGTATGATAAATACCCGGGATACCTGCAAAGTATATCCCCGGCTATATCCATTTTCAGTATGTCCGAATTGATGATCTCTACATTACCGAAGTTTTCAAGCTTATTTTTTAAAACAGGTATCAGATTTTTGTCTATCTCAACAGCCACGAGCCTTCCGGCAAGCGCTGCGATTCTGCCGGTCAGGCTGCCCGCGCCGGGACCGATTTCTATAATCAGGTCCGTCTCCTTTATTTCGGCGGAACCCACTATCTTTTCAGCTATATTGTTGTCTGTCAGAAAGTTTTGGCCAAGGGACTTCACAGGTCTTATCCCATATATGGGGTTGTCCGGCATTTTGCCCGCCGCTTTAGTCTTCATAGACAAAATAGACCCGGACTTTCCTCCATCCCCAACGAAGCGCGTCGGCTATGTCCTCCATGAACAGGTCAACATGGTTGCCTTTGATCCCACTCCCCGTGTCGGCGGCAATCGACATGCCATAATCAAGGAATTTGCCATCGATCGTTTCTATATATATCTTTGTAAAAAGCGGTATTACTGACGGATCCACCGCAATACGCCCATGCGCGGCTGGCAGTCCCGACCTTGTTATTCCATAGCCGGGATCACCGGGCTCTTTCCCTCCGCATTCCTCGGGGGCAAGTGTATAGGCCGTTGCCTCCATTACCATGACCTTGCTGTAAAGGAATATTTCGTCAGTTCCCTGAATTGTTTTAAATGGTATGGTTCCCTTTTCAATTAATTCATGAACTACCGGGCGGATTACTTCGTTCAGCATTATCTCCCGTGTTATTTCGATACCGTCTTCATATGTTATCTCTGAAAGAAGCCCGTGCTCCCCATAGGCTCCTTTTGTTATCGTCCTTGATTCGTTTGCTCCCATGGTGGGATTTTCGACAACCTTAACCTTATAGGGAATCGGCGATCTTATAACCTCAACATCCTTTGTAACCCTTACGAGCCTTATTACCATACCCCCCGCGACCTGTGTGCCGGGTTCATACATATCAATCCTGTCATTCTCGTACATTACTATGCCATTGTCTGAAAGGACCTCGACAATACTCTCCCTGTAAGTCATGACCTGTTTTTCAATGCCATCACATATAACGGTGACCGGAACGGCGGTTTTTATCTCAAAGCTGTTTACCGTTTCCTTTTCAAGGGTTTTATCAAGGGGAAGGTCAATGTAATCATGGTCGCCATTGAAGGGGATGTTGTTGTTTTCAATAAACTCCCCAACAGTTTCGTTGATCGTCCTGGCAGCGTAAACCCTTCCGTTAAGAGTAAGGTTGATATCCCTCATGTTGTTTTCAAACAGATACAGCGTTATGAACGCACAGACAAGAAGCACGAAAACACCTGCCACGGTAAATTTTATAAAATCATATTTCTGCACTTTATCATGGTGTTCTGTCATATTTTACCATCCTCTCAAAAGGCAACCAGATTATACTGGAATATAAATTTAATGTCAAATCTGCAAGCTTTCTGAAATAATGTCTGATTTACTCAAATAATACCGCCGCAACACACTTTTTAAATGCAGATTCTCAATAAACACCGGCAAATAATCGGTTCCATCCGTTTCTCCGAACCGTTCTCGACATGCAGCGTTATCTTTGGAATTACTCTATTGTCCAGATTATCCATTTCCATTGGCTCATGTCAAAGGACATTGTTACCTTGAAGTGATTAATCCCATTGTCAAACAATGGGTCTTCGACCGGGAAGCCCTCCTCGTTCTTTATAAGCTCGACACTCATCAGAACGTCGAATACCAGCCTGTTCTTAGCCTCTTCATCCACGGCATCGGCATTATCAAGAACCCGGATCTTCATGTCGCTGATTTCCATGAATTCAATATTCATGAACAGTTCCCCGTATCTGGTGAAAAGTATGTCGGTCCTATCGTTGAAAATATTCTTCTCGTTATGGCTTGAATAAGCATAGAAGTATTCCCTGTTATTGATATTGCCAATCCACTCATCCAATATGCCTCGGTAATGCTTTGTATCGGTTGTTTTTTTCAATTGATATACAATATCGTTCTTTATGCCTATTATGTTATATATGTCAAGCTTTTCTATTTTTAGTTTATCAATCTCAAATTTACTGTCCGAAACCTCCTTTTCAAGCTCCGCTATCCTTGTTTGAAGTTCCAGGTTGTCTTCTCTTTCCTCATATAGATCCATCAGAACCCTGTCAAGCGATTCCTGTTTGCTCATCTCCTTGCTTTCAAGCTCCTGTATGCTTTCTTTTTTGGATGAAATATCCCATAGGAGATAGTTCAATCCCAGTAGAATCACGAACAATATGATGCTTACGGTAATTACGGCTGCCTTTTTCATAGAACCCTCCGTTTGGATATCCACGACATGTTCATCGACCTTTATTTTACCATATCGGCATGTTTTGGCAAACGGCTGAAGAGCCTGTGGGTATTGTCCCAGAATATCCCGCACATTTCTTCATAACCCTTGCCTTGTATTTCAGCAAGTTTCGCCGCTGTGTATTTTATATATTCAGGAACATTTCTTTTGCCCCTCATTGGTTCGGGCGGCATATACGGGCAGTCTGTTTCCACCAGAAGGCGATCCGCAGGAACCGCTTTTGCCGCCTCAATCGTCTTTCTGGCGTTTTTGAATGTTACAACACCCGTGAAAGATACATAAAATCCCTTTTTTATTATATCCCGGACCATTTCGGCACTGCCCGAATAGCAGTGAAAGACACCTGTCTGCGAATCTGTTTTTTCAGACTTCAGCAAATCCATACAATCTTTATAAGCATCCCTGCAATGAATTATCATTGGAAGGGACAACTTGCCGGCAAGCCGTATCTGTCTTGCAAATACTGCCCTCTGGATGTCCCGCGGGGAGTTGTCATAATAATAGTCAAGGCCTATTTCCCCTATTGCAACGGTGTTGCCATCCTGCGCAATTTCCCAAAGCTTATTCTCAATCTCATCATTATATGATGAAGCTTCGTGCGGATGCACCCCGCAGGAGGAGAAGATAAAATCATATTTGCGGGCAAGCTCCAGCGAGGACAGACTCGACTCAAGGTCGGCTCCTACATTTATGATTCTTTCAATACCGTTTTTCTTCGCATCCTTTATAATCTGATCCCTGTCCGGCCCGAACCTCAGGTCGTCAAGGTGCGCATGGCTGTCAAACAGCATAATTCCCACCTTAAGAATATCCTCCGGAAAATCGCCCGGACTTTGTTCCGGATATAAATATACGTTTGCACCCGGCGCCATTTGTACTATTTCATCGCAATGGCCTTTTCTGCACTTTTCGCTATATCCTGTGCCGTCAGACCATACTCCTTGAGAAGAAGTTCCGGTTTTCCGCTTTTGCCGAACTTATCCTGGGTGCCGATCCTGAGTATGGGAACCGGATGAATTCCGGACAGGCACTCGCATACCGCACCGCCAAGCCCGCCTATGACATTATGCTCCTCGGCCGTTACGATTGCTCCTGTTTCCTCTGCTGCTTTTATCAATATCGCGGCATCAAGTGGCTTTATCGTATGAATATTGACAACCCTTGCGGATATTCCCTTCGCCTTCAGAATTTCATGCGCCTCCAGGGCTTCATGAATCATAAGGCCTGTAGCCACCAAAGTGACATCAATGCCTTCCCTGAGCAGAACACCCTTGCCAAGCTCAAACTTATATGAATCGTCGAAAATGACGGGAACCGACAGCCTTCCAAGCCTCAGGTAAACAGGTCCGTAGTGCTCTATCGCCGCTTTGACGGCCAGTCTTGTTTCTACCGCGTCGGCGGGGCTGATTACCGTCATATTGGGAAGCACCCTCATGTTCGATATGTCTTCAAGCATCTGGTGGCTGGCTCCGTCTTCCCCGACGGATAATCCGGCATGGGTCGCTCCAATCTTTACATTAAGATTCGGATAGCAAATGGAATTCCTGACTTGCTCGCAGGCGCGGCCCGCCGCGAATATGGCGAAAGTGCTGGCAAATGCAATTTTCCCGCAAGTGGCCATTCCGGCTGCGGCGCACATCATGTTGGCTTCAGCAATACCCATGTTGAAAAATCTTTCCGGATACTTCTTTTGGAATAATGCTGTTTTTGTTGATTTTGACAAATCCGCATCCAATACCACTATTTTTTCGTCGACTCCGAATTCCACCAGCGCATCGCCGTACGCCTGTCTTGTCGCAATTTTCCCGGCCATATTACTCCTCCTCCAGTGCGGACATGCTTTCGTCCAGCTCTTTCATGGCTATTTTATATTCTTCGTCATTCGGCGCCATCCCGTGCCATCCCGGTTCGTTTTCCATGTATGAAACGCCTTTGCCCTTGATTGTTTCAGCTACTATCATTGTTGGACATACCTTGCTTCTCTTTGCTTCATCTACGGCTGCCTCGATGGCTTCAAAATCATGCCCGTCTATTTGAATCACGTTCCAGTTGAATGCCTTGAATTTTGCCACTACATCCCCCGGACACATTATATCCGATGTCTTTCCGTCTATCTGAAGACCGTTATGGTCAAGGAAAGCCGTAAGGTTGTCAAGCTTGTAATGAGCTGCCGACATCATGGCCTCCCAGACCTGGCCCTCCTCGATTTCGCCGTCTCCCAGCAAAGCGAATACCCTGTAATCCTTTTTGTCCAGTTTGCCCGCCATCGCCATCCCGACGGCTGCCGATATTCCCTGGCCAAGCGAACCTGTCGACATATCCACGCCGGGGACATCCTTCATGCTCGGGTGTCCCTGCAGGTAGCTGTCAATGCTTCTGAATCCCTTCAGGTCCCCGACAGGGAAGAAACCGCGCTCGGCAAGTGCGGCATAAAGTCCGGGAGCACAGTGTCCTTTTGAAAGAACGAACCTGTCCCTGTCGCTCCACCTTGGCTCATTGGGGTTGAGCCTCATTTCCTTTAAAAACAAATATGTGAAAATCTCAGTGCTTGACAGCGATCCCCCGGGATGTCCGCTGGCGGCGCTGTAAACTTCGTCTATTATATGTTTTCTTATTGTTACGGCCTTTTTCCTTAAATCCAAAATAGTTGATTTATCCATTTTACCCCTCCTGACATTAACATTCCTACCAAGTATACCTTCAGCTTATTTTGTTGTCAAAGCCCCGGAAACCCGCCCCGAGAACTTCATGCACGTTCGTAACCACAATGAAGGCGTCCGGATCCGACTCCTTTACAATCTTCTTTATTCCCGGTATGAATTTAGCCCTGGCGACACAAAAAAGTATTTCCTTGTTGTTCCCGGTGTATTTTCCGGTTCCCTGAAAACCGGTAAGACCTCTTTCCAGTTCACTCAGGATCCTTTGGGCGATGATTTCACTATGGTTTGAAATTATAAACATACCCTTGGAGAAACTAAATCCCTCCAGAATAACGTCCACTGTCTTTGAAGCGACAATGACTGCAATTATTGCATAAAGCGCAAGAATCAAGCTTTTGAAAAACACTCCGGCCATTATGACTATCACTGCATCGAAAATAAAAATGGCCTGTCCCATGGTAAGGTTCAGTCCTCCTCTCTTCACAAGTTCGGCTATCAGGTCAGTGCCCCCGGTCGTTGCGTTAAGCCTGAATATTATCCCCATTCCTATGCCGAGAAGTGCTCCTCCGAACAGTGAAAAAAGCATCATCTCATTTTCCCCGGACACAAGATGCCGTGATGCCAGTCCCACCATAAAAGGAGCTGTCAGATCTATTATTATGGACATTACTACAGTCGCATATAAAGTTCTCAGCATGAACCTCCATCCCAATTTTATTATTCCCGCTATAAACAATGGAAGGTTCAGCGCAATTATCAGCAATCCCAACGGAACAAGGTCGTCCAGCAAGTAGTAGAGTATAGTGGCAAGCCCGGTTATTCCCCCCGGAGCTATCCTATAGGGGAAAAGAAATATATTTATTCCTGCGGCGGCAATTCCCGCTCCCATGGCAATGATCAAGTAGCTTCCAATTGTACCGATGACTTTCTTTGCTTTCATAAATTCTCCCGCTCCAGTTCATTGAGAAATGCCGTCAGCTCTTCTTGACTTACTAGATTCAATGCCGACCGTTCCATTTCCATGGCCGTTTTGATAAAATCAGCCGCTTCCCCGCTTTTCCCATCCGCCTGTTTGATTTTAGCCATGTAATACAGTGAATCCACATTGGCGCCATGTTCATAATAAAGGTTCCTGAAATATAGTTTCGCATCAATTTTTTGCCCGGTAAGGCAGTAGGATATAACCAGATTTTGGGTTATGTCCATATTCCCCGGGTTCATTTCATATGCTTCCTCATTGTATTTGCGTGCTTTTGACGGATCATTGCACAGATTGAGCAGTTTTCCGGCCGCATAATAAACAGACTCATCCGCTCCTTTTCTAATCCGGTCTTCAAGCATCATTAATCCCTTTTCGGGGCTTCCCGATTCTTTCCATGCAATCAGTGCCTTTATTGATTCCATTTTACTCTTTTCGGAAAAGCTTGTTTCATGGCTTCCCATTGATTCAAGTTTTTCCCTTGCCCCTGAATAATCACCTGTTGCAGCCATAAGATATGCCGTAAATATATGTACGCTGAGCGGGGCGAGAGGCATTCGTGACGCCATCCCGGCCTTCTTCAACGCTTTCTTGTATTTTCCTTCCCTCAGCCTGATATTCGCATTTATTGCCATCAGTCTTGGAATTCCGGGCGATGCAATTGCAATTGCAATCACAATTGCAGCCATCAGTGGATAAAGAGACAGGAATGCGACGGAAAGCGACCCTCCCAGAAGAATCAGCAAGGCAGGTGCAAGTATCAGGGCGACGAAGGCACCGTAGCTCTTATAATTGAAATATATCGCTTTTTTCCCATACATACAAACCGCCCCCTATGATTCCAGAATTTTTCTAATATCCTCGTGACGCACGGAAGATAGAATGGTTTCATCATATGCCAATGCCTTCTTATACAATTGCCCCGCCTTTTTAAGATTCCCGCATTTCTCATTTGCCATTGCGCAATAATAATATGAGTCCGTGGTGGACGGGCTTTTCTTCAACAGCGGCCCGGCAACTTTCATGGCTCTTTCGTAATCTTCAACACTGCAATATATTCTAATGAGGTTTTCCAGTATATCGGCGTTCTTCGCATTGTAACGGTATGCCTCTTCATTGAAAGAGCGCGCTTTTTCCATGTCTCCTGATTCAATCATCATTTTTCCCATGACGCTATAATAGGAGGACGTCCTTATGCTTTCGTCTATGCGTCCAAGGTATGTTGCCGCCTTCCCAAGATTTCCTTCTTCCTTCCATATCAGAACCGCCTCGCATATGGCCTTTTGCATTTGAACTGTGTTGGCATCAGCCGCGCCCTGCAATTCGACCAACGCTTCCGCAGCTTTTTGAAACTCCCCGCTTAGTATCAACGCATATGCATATGACACCCTGACCTTTGCCTCGGCTTTCTTGGTCATGCATGCTTTATTGTAATAATGAACAGCCTTTTGTAGTTTTCCGTTCAGGTATTTTCTTTTCCCCATATAAGAAAGGAACTTGTCCCGTTCGCTGTAGAAACGATAAACAAGATATGCCGATAGTATAAAAAGCCCCTCAATCAAATCACCGGTGAGTATTATTATCACTACGACAATCGGCAGCACCCAGTTCAATATCCTTGAGTAATAGTTATCCTTCACATGAATCTCCGCTTATCCCGGCCATTTGTCCCAGAACCTTTCCCTTCCCGCGGGAGAAACCAATTTACCTATTTCCTCCCTGGATGCTCCCGAATCGAATATCTTTTTAGCATTTGAGGCTGCTTTGTGGAAAGCTTTCACTTTTTCAATGTGGCTATTATCCAGCATGTTTTTGGTTACATGCGTAAAAACCTTGCTGGCGCCGTCTTCTACGGCCTTGTAAACCCAGTCTTCCACATCTTCCGGTTTCAGATCCCTGAAGTGAAAAGAGCCCATCCGCCAGCCGAACGGAACACGGCAGTTGTCCCTGATCAGCCGTGGATTCAGTTTATGGGATATTGAAGGATCGAAATATGAAATGTCCGCCTTTTCCAAGTATTTCATCGTTTTGTAGGTATGATCCTCGGTATGCAGCCATCTTTTTCCGCTTGTTATTCCCGTATAAAAAATTTCCCAGTAAGGAAGCACAAAATCCCCGAACATTTCAGGCGGAATCATCGAAGCGATGTCGTCGCACATCCCCCCCCCTTCGATATTGAATTCCTGCTGTCCGTTTATCCGGCGGTGAAACTTAATATACTCGACTATATTCAGAGACAGAAGGCGCAGGAATTCCCGTGTTTTCTCCGGATCATCGTATAGGTCGTAGAAAAAATCCATATCCCTGAGTTCATATGCAGTAGTAGCCGGACCTTCGTATCCCATTCCCCAGTTCACCGGTTCCCCGGGATATGCCTTTTGCAATATATTCCTGTAATCCAAATAAAAACTGCCCTCCGGCGTCATATTGTTGAAAGACATGTTGTTCTTCAATATTTCAATCCATTCATCGAGGCTCTTCTTTTGGCGACAGTAATTTACCTCTCCTTCTCCTTCCGGAAAGATAAGTTCGACTCCCAGAAAGTTAATGTGCCCATATGATATGGAAGGAGTTGACGGACTTACGGGAAGAAGGTAATCGCCGAACATCTCCTTGAGCCTCGTGAAATACTTTTCGCTGTAGGCCTCCACACCTGCAAGGGGATTTTTGTTGTACTCGTGCAGGTTGATTCCGGCAATCTCCAAAAAGGCATAAACAGACGACCCGATATACCAATCAAATCCCATTTCATCCCTTGCCGTATTGTAGTTGGTATTTTGCATATTGAAAACCTCCGCACCCCCATTCTATCAACAATGAATTCCTTATTCAATATGAACCGACCCCGTGGTTAATGACCGGACGACAGCATGGACATTCGCCGGGTTCTTTCGCCGAACACCTTGAAACGATGCGCGACGCACACTTTTCCCGGATTGCATTCCATCAGGGCATTCACTGAAAAATACCCGACGTTGCATAATTTACGGCAAGAGCTTTTTCTTGTGGTTTTCAAATTGCCGGGAGCTGACTCTAGTGTTCGGAAAATCTATGGAGTATATTCAGTACGGTTGCGCCGTATAGATTCAAATATGCTTTTTTGCTCGCCTGTGAGCCTGCTTTCCAGAAAATCCCGGTCTACTTTGCCTGAAGCATGCTTTTTATGTTCTTTTATTTGTGTGAAAATTTCGCTTTTCAATTCATTCGGGGTCATTCTGAGTCCGCCTTTTGTCAGAACCGTCTTTTGTTCCATATAATCGCCCGTCGCTACCCTGATGGTCTTTCCCGCTCCGTAGTTCTTTACGAACCTTTCGATGAAATTGTCAGCCGTCTGGTTTTCCCTCGTGAATACCACCTTGATGTTGTCGTGGATGTCCAGGCTTCCCAGTCCTTCCTTGACCATATGGGCATCGAATACCACAACAATCCTGTGGCCTGAGTAACCTTGGTAGTCTGATAGAATATCCAGTAATCTTACCCTCGCCTCCGCCATTGTTGATTTTTCCAAATCAAAGACATCCCTCCATGAATTTATGATATTGTATCCATCGACTATCAGGATTTCCTTCATTTTCCGGACCTTTGCCTCAAAGCTTCAAAAAGAATTACTGCCGCGGCATTTGAGGCATTGAGCGACGGCATCCTGCCTGCCATGGGAATGCTGATATTAAAATCGC
>JAWOIG010000224.1:0-12173 GCA_046484775.1 Clostridia bacterium
CAGGAATCCATCCTTTATGTCAAACTTAAGCTCGGTGAAATCCCTCCACAGATATAATGTGGGGAATTTGGCAAGCGACATATATTTATGGGAATATTGAAGGTATTCCTTTATTTCATCCGCATTTTCTTTTGTAAGCAGCCTTGGATCAAGCATCAGACCAATATCTCCTTATTCTTCTCCGCAGACTCATATGCCGCTCCGATCAGCTTCATCATTTTCAGCGCGTCCTCGGGCGGCGATATGTTTCTTTCCCTTTTCTCAATGATGTCAATGAAATGACCGAACTCATTGAGTGCGGGCGTCCGGTATTTGGTATTGGGATATATATCGGCCAGTGTGTCGTTTATCTCCGTGAATATCTTCAGTTCGCCCTTCCTGTACTTCGCCCCGCCCTTCGTTCCGAAAAGCTCGTAGAACCATTCTTCCTCGTCATTGTTCATCGCGAATGATATTTCAAAGGACAGGCTGGCCTCGTTCCTGAATCTCACGAATCCGACAGCAAGGTCCTCGACGTCGAAAACACCTGCTTCACCCGGTTTCGGCAAGGCCATATTCCTTGTTCTGCTTCCCTCGAACTTCCTGTATGTGGAGGCTGATACAGACGACGGTTCGGGCGAATCCATCATGTACATGGATATGTCCAGCATATGCACGCCAAGATCTATCAGAGGTCCGCCGCCCGACAGGGCTTTCTGGGTGAACCAGCCCCCCATGCCGGGAATGCCCCGCCTTCTCCTCCAGCCGCAGCGGGCGTAATATATGTCCCCGAGTCCGCCCTTGCTTATGTAATCCCTTAGAAAAAAAGCTTCGTTCGTAAAGCGGTTGTTAAGCCCTACCATGAGTTCCCTGCCATATCTGTCGCGCGCTTCGATCATGTCAGCAGCTTCAGCCGCATTCATGGCGATCGGCTTCTCGCAATGCACATGGGCTCCCGACCTCAGGGCTTCGATTGTCATGTCCCTGTGAAACCTGTTCGGGGTGCAGATGCTGACTATATCCGGCTTTTCCTTTTCCAGCATTTCGCCATGATTCGCATATGTCCTTATGTTCGGATAAATGAGTTTCATTTCCGCAAGCGCCGCGGGATTTATGTCGCTTATCGCGCAAATCTCAACATTTCCCAAGGCGCCGTAGCCGGGCATGTGCTTCCATTTCGCAATGCCTCCCGCCCCTATGCATGCATATCTGTAGGTCTTCATCTATTTCACCTCTCCTGTGGGAATTTTGACATGCTCGCATTCGATTTTGTCAATTATCCCGCCGACGGGAGCCGCCCATGCGCATGCGTTTGCGATAACCCTCTGTATCTTTTCATTATGATAGATCGGATGTGATTCGTGGCCCGGCTGGAAATAGAACATCCTTCCCCTTTCCATCTTGAAGCAGCACCCCGACCTGAAGACCTCGCCCCCCCCGAACCACGATATGAACACCAGTTCATCCGGCTCGGGTATGCCGAACGGTTCCCCGTACATCTCTTCATTGGGAAGGTCTATGTACTGCCCGATTCCCCGGGCGATCGGATGCGATGGGCTGGCCGTCCAGACCCTGCAGCTGTCGTCGTCGCGCCATTTGAGGGAACAGCTCGTCCCCGTGAGCGCCTTGAAGATCTTTGAATAATGGCCCGAATGAAGAACGATGATGCCCATGCCCCCGCGGACCCTTTCGGCTATCCTGGCGACCAATCCGTCGTCGACTTCGCCATGGGCCTTGTGACCCCACCATATAAGAACGTCCGTGTCATAAAGTACTTCGCCGGGAAGCCCCTGTTCCGGTTCATCGAGAGTCGCCGTCCTTACATTGAAGCCGCCCGCTTTCCTGAGTGCGCCTGCAATCGTCCCGTGTATGCCCTCCGGATAAACCGCCGCAATCGCAGGATTTTCCTTTTCATGCCTGAATTCGCTCCAAACAGTAACATTTATCATATATTTCCCTCCCAAGGCCTAAGCCTTCATAAAATCATCCACGATTCTCTTCTGGTGCTCCGCATCATCCGCGAGTGTTCTTATCATCAGCCGGGTCTCCCCGTACCTGTCCCTGAATCCGTTAATTTCCCAAGGATGCAGCCACACATACAGCCCTTTGTCCGCTTTTACTATTTTATCATAAAGCGAATGCCAGCAGGAATCCGAATTGCCGGGTTGCCCCGTTCCCGGAACCCATTGAACCGCCGCGATTTTTTTTATTGCAAGAATTGAATCCAGATGCCTGGTCGAACCGGGGCCGTCAAGATGGTAGATTACATTGTCAAGCCGCTCCGCCTGCTTTCTTAAAAAAGGCATCTCCATTTCATCGAACATGTCCCTTGACAGCATGCATGATATGTCGCTTTGAAGGACGCTGGTGCTTCCCTTTCCGATGATGTTGTAATGTGTGAACGCCGACCGCCCGCCATGGGTGCCTATCAATTCCAGGTGGCTGTCAAAAGCCCTTTCCCATACAAGATAAAGAAGTTCAAGGACATGAATTACATCCTCCGGTCTGTCCATCATATCCATCAAGATTTTCTCCGGGCCAAGCACAGCCGAAAGAATATCAAGATTCTGTTCAAGGTCCGGCATCGACGGGACATACCTGCCTCCTGCCTCCGAAGCGAAGAAGCGGGTCGCATGCAAACTCCATTCATACCAGTGGGAGCCTGCGGATTCGCCGTTGTGCGTGGAACTCAAAAATTCCCGGCACCGCCGGGCGACATCATCCAGCGAGCCGCCCGATTCCCTGTACCATATTGTTCTATCGCTGTAAATGGGTTGTGCGCCTACGAATGTCGACAGGCTTCCGGGACCCAGATAAGCGCTGATGTCGGGAATCGCATCCCCGCAATATGCGCCGGCTGATAAAAAATCCAAGTGTCTGGAAAGCATGACCGCGGGATCTGAATATTCGATTATATTTGAATAGACCGGGGCGGGCCTTCTGACATCGGCCACAATCAGATGCAGCCGGCTTCCGTCCTCCCACCATCTGTCGAACCTGTCCAGTGTTTCTTCCCAGTTATTTTTAAACATATAATAAAAAAAGCCGGGGCAAAGCCCCGGCAGCCTTCATTCATTCTTCTTCCATTGATTGCTCAATTTCAAGCATCCTCATGTCCAGCTCGTCGACTGCATCAGTAAGGTCGTCTATGATTTCAGCCATATCCCGCATGACATCAAGAAGACTTTCCAGCGGATCTCCGCCCTTTACGCCTTCCGACGCTTCAGCGAACTTTTTTCTAAGCTTGTTAACCCTGTCGGCAAGGTATTCCATGTCAAGCCCTTTCCATGTATTCGCCGGTCCTTGTGTCAACCCTGACCTTGTCGCCGGTATTTACAAAAAGAGGAACCTTGATCATTGCGCCGGTTTCAACCTTGGCTGGCTTTGTCGCCCCTTGCGCCGTATCCCCCTTGTAGCCCGGTTCGGTTTCAATAATCTCAAGAATGACGAAATACGGCGGCTCGACCCCGAAGACCTTCCCTTTGTACGACAGCACTTCCACCGTGTCGTTTTCCTTGACGAACTTGAGAGCATCGCCCATCTGCACCTTGCTGATCGGCTGCTGCTCGTATGTTTCCGTATCCATGAAATAGTAGAGGTCGTCGTCGCTGTAGAGATACTGCATCTCCCGTTTGTCGACCCTTGCCCTTTCATATTTATCATTTGGGTTGAATGTTCTTTCAATGGTTGATCCGGTAAGTATGTTCTTGATCTTGGCCCTGACAAAGGCCGCACCCTTGCCCGGCTTTACATGCTGGAATTCAATTACCTGGCAAAGCTGTCCTTCCATTTCGAATGTCAGTCCGTTTCTGAAATCCCCGGCACTTATCATATGTTCTACCTCCAGTAAATATATCATGTAAATTCTACAATATAATCGGTGCCTTTGCAATCCGCGGGAAATGTACATTTCGACGACGCGGGGATTTTTATTCCGTATTTGTGTATAATTGAATCAAATGCGAATTGTAGAGGTGCACATGAAAAATCATAGAAAAAGAGACCGGCTTCTGAAGAATGTTTTCCTTTCCACATCCGTTTTTCTGCTGGTGCTCGTACTTGTCCTGGGTTCACTTGTTTTCCTTAACTGGGATTATATAAGCTTCAAGGTCTTTCTTACCGACAGATACCTTCGCACCGAGATACTCGATGACATTTACAAAGCGGAAACCGGAATGGATCCCGGGGGCAATTATTTCAAATACTTCGACAATCTCAGCATAGCCGCGGTCACCAAATTGATAAGGGATACCGGCCGCGACAATTATACATATCAATACAATCCCGTTCAATATACGGATTATAAGACGGGGCGCGAGGAAGCGGCCGCCAGGTCGGAAGTCAGGGAACTCACACCCGATACGGTATATATGCTTTTGACGAATTTCACGCCGGAAAGTCTGGTTTTCTTCGAAAGCTCGGTCGACGAATTAAAGAAATACGGAAACCTTATTCTTGATCTAAGGAACAACGGTGGGGGCGACCTTAATGCAATTTTCAGGATAGCCGACTATTTCATTGATAAAGGTTCCGTCATGGTGACTGAATACCGCAGGCACGGATCCGCCGATATATTGGCAAGGGATGCCAAGACGCTCGTCTTCGATAATATCGTCATACTTCAGAATGAACGCACCGCCTCCGCCTCGGAGCAGCTCATAGCTGCGCTTGACTACAATGTCCCCGGGGTTGTGACCTCCGGAACCCGGACATACGGAAAGTATGTCGGACAGACCCGCATAGGACTGCTGAGGGGATTTTATGTAAAGGCCACGACCCTTGAATGGCGTCTGCCCGACGGCACTCCACTTGAAAACGGAGGCATGATCCCCGACTACCCCTACACGGGCGAGAATATCGTCGGACATGTTCTTGGGGTCATTCTATGATTCGATTCATTTCATGTTTGAAAACACGGGTCTTCTTGGCTTATTAATAAAAAAGGGACTTTCGTTTTACCGAAGTCCCTTGTCTTCATCTTTCCGTAATAGGAGTGTATATGGCCCGGCTGCTCACGTTCTTATATGCCGGCCTTATGATTCTGCCGCCATTTTGTATCTCCTCTATGATGTGCGCGCACCATCCCGCTATCCTTGAAGCCGCAAACAGAGGTGTGAAAAGGTCCTTGGGTATCCCGAGCATTTCGTATACGAATCCGGAATAAAAATCAACGTTGGCGGCCATATCCTTGCCGTTGTCCTTTATTTCCTGAAACACGAGCGGAGACAGCGACTCAATCGAGCTGTACAGCTCGAATTCCTCAATCCTGCCGGTTTCCCTGGCAAGTTCCCTTGCCTTTTCCTTAAGAATCTCGCAACGCGGGTCGGATTTTGTATAGACCGCATGGCCCATTCCGTAAATAAGCCCGCTTCTGTCAAAGGCTTCCTTCCTCAGTATCCTGATCAGATAATCCCGCACTTCGGATTCATTCGACCAGTCGGCGACATTGCTCTTGATTTCCCTCATCATCCCGCTGACCTTGATGTTCGCACCACCGTGCCTGGGACCTTTGAGAGAACCTACGGCAGCCGCTATCGCGGAATATATGTCTGTCCCGGAAGACGAGACCACATGTGCGGTGAACGCCGAGTTGTTGCCTCCCCCGTGCTCTGCGTGCAACACAAGCAAGAGGTCAAGTATCTCTGCTTCCATGGCTGTATATTCAGCGGAGTCCCTGCTCATCTTCAGAAGGTTTTCCGCTGTCGAAAGCTCGGGATAGGGGGTGTGTATTACCAGACTCTGGTTCAGGTAATGATATGACTTCGCCTGATATCCGTAGGATATAAGGGCGGGAACCCGTGCTATGAGCTCGATGCTCTGCCTTACTATGTTGACAATGCTTGTGTCGTCCGGGTTGTCGTCATATGAGTATAGGGCCAGGACGCTTCTTGCAAGCTTGTTCATGATATCGTTGCTGGGGGCCTTCAGAATCATATCCTCCAGAAAATTCTCGGGCAGGTCCCGGCTGAGACCGAGAAGGCTGTTGAACTTTTCCAGGTCATGCTGTGTGGGAAGCTCTCCGAAAAGCAAAAGATATACACATTCCTCGAATCCGAACCTGCCCTCGGCAAGAAATCCCGTCGACATCTCGCCGACATCAATCCCACGGTATCTCAGCTTGCCTTCCACGGGTATCCTCTCTCCCTCGTCCATAATATAACCATGTACATCGCCTATTTCGGTCAGACCGACCAACACCCCGGTTCCGTTGCTGTTCCTGAATCCTCTCTTGACTTCATATTTTCCATACAGGGATGGCAGTATCTTGTTGTTTTTCTCGGCAAGCGCCCCAAGGTCCATTATGTAGTTTGACTTCATGTTATTCCCCCATCTTTCCGAGCACCCTGCTCTTTGCATTCTTTACATGTGTTATCATCAGTTTCTCGGCTTTGCGGCTGTCCCTTTCCTTAAGAGCGTCATATATCGCCCTATGCTCCAAAAGAGCGGATTCCGCTCTTTCATGCTTTGAAAATGAATCGCTCCTGGCTTTTTTGAGATTATGGTGGAATGTGCTGAGGATATTCTTGAGCGTCTTGCTTCCCGATGCCTTGAATATCGTTTCGTGAAACTCTCCGTCGGTCATTACAAGATGCTTCATGTCGTTCTTCAATGTATAGAACTCCTCCATATCCATGATTTCCTCAAGCCTCTGAAGACTTTCCTCCGTTATATTCCCGGCAGCCCTGCGCGCCGCCAGGCCTTCGATGGATATGCGTATCTCATATATATCCTCGATGTCCCCGCGCGTTATTCCTGTGACCACAACTGCCTTGTTTGGAATCGACTCCACAAGGCCTTCAAGCTCCAACTGCCTCAATGCCTCCCTGACAGGGGTCCTGCTGACCTGCATTTCGGTTGAAATCATATTTTCCGTAAGCTTCTGGCCCACCGCATATTTCCCGCTCAGGATATCTTCCTCAAGACGGGTGAATACTTTTCCCCTAAGGGAACCATGGAATTCTTCCATAAATTTAACCTCTACTCTGTATTTGTGTATTATTGTATACAATTATACATACTAAAAATGACCATGTCAAGCATAATCTCAGAAAATCCGGCATATTGCACCGGATAATCAAATCGGATTACAAGGAATTTTTTTTAGAATATATAAGAACTCGGCGGACGGATTTTGCAACCGGTCTTTGTTGTCTTTGGAAGATTCATATTTTCTTCATGGCATCGTAGCTCAGGGCGATAAGCGTGTCAAAATTGTTTTTCTTCGGGTCCTTCATTACCTCGTCCAGCAATACGTTGAGTATCCGCCTTACCTCCAAACCTTCCGAAGCTATTCCCCTGGCTATCAGGACGCTTCCGTTGATGGCCAGATCCTTAAGTGAAGTGCAGTCTTCATTTCTTATTATCTCGTTATATAGGTCAAGGCCCTTGCCCTTCAGTATTAGTACGCGTTTTGCATTGGCCTCTCCTGCCGATGATATTAATTTCCTTACTTCATATTCACTCCCTGTTCCAAATTCGTTCATACCGCGAATCACCGTAATGACATTAGCAAGCGTGTTTTTTTCCGCTTTAAGAAAGCCGAGCAGCTCCAGCGCCATCTCCCTTCGCCTGAGTATATGCGCGAGCCTGAGGATAAGGTCTGTAGAAGCAGGCATGTCTGTGTATGCAAGGTGTCTGAATCCGGGATGTATGGCATTTCCGAGTGATGTCGTCCCTAGATATTCAAGCCTTTCAGGCGCCTTCGATACAACAGCCCTTTTCAGCTCTGCATAGATGCGTTCCTTCGATATGTATTTTATTCCTTTTCGGTTTCTTCTGATGGCGCTTAGCGTCTTGGGTTCGATTGTAAAATCAAGCTCGCATGCGAATCTCACGGCCCTCATCATGCGAAGGGCATCCTCGCAGAATCTGACCGAAGGCTCGCCTACGGCCTTGATTATTTTCTTGTTAAGGTCGGCAACCCCATCGAATAAGTCGATATGGCCCTTGTCAAAGTTATAGGCCATCGCATTTACCGTGAAGTCACGCCTATGAAGGTCCGGCTCAATCTCCTTTGAAAACTCCAGCCTGTCCGGTCTTCTCATATCTGAATAACCGCTTTCGGAGCGGTAAGTCGTAACATCATAGTAATATCCTTCGTATTCGACCGTGATGGAACCGTATTTGAGTCCGGTGTCAAAATGCTCCCGGAACATTTTCTTGACAGCCTCGGGTTTGGCATCGGTGGCGATGTCTATGTCCTTCGCCTTCCGTCCTAACAAGGCGTCTCTTACGCAGCCGCCGACAAAATACGCCTCGTGGCCATTGTTGCCGAAAACTTCCCAAACGCCCTTGTGAGGGATGAGATATTCGCGAATCATAAAAGATACCCCGCCAATCAAACTTTCCCGGAACTTCCCCATTTATTCCGGAGGGTTTCCGTGCAATAATCAGAACTTCCTGAAAAACCTTAAAATCCAGTTTATTCAGCACTATCTAATTTTACACCCGATGATTGCAAAGGGCAATGAAACATGGAATATTGCCGGAATTCTCATTATACTTGAATTTTGATTAGATTTTTAATTGATATGCGATTAATGCGCCGTCAAACCAGTATCAGAAATTTCTCATCAGGTCCTCAAGGGTATCCCTGCGCCTTATAAGAGCAACCGACGAATCGGATTTTATAAGCACTTCCGCAGGCCTGAGCCGGTTGTTGTAATTCGAACTCATGGAAAACCCGTAGGCCCCCGCATCCATGACGCCGATTATGTCTTCCTCTTTTATAACGGGCAGGTTTCTTTCCACCGCCATGATGTCGCCGCTCTCGCAGATGTTGCCGGTTATGTTTACGGTCTCGGTTTCTCCGTCCGAAACGATCCCGCCATTCCTGTAAACCTCTATGTCATGATGCGAGTCGTACATGGCGGGCCTGACAAGCACATTGAATCCAAGGTCGGTGCCTATGTATATTCGGTCGAAATTGCTCTTCTTCGCATGGACGGTACCAAGAAGGATACAGCTTTCCGCGCTAACATATCTGCCCGGCTCAATGCGAAACATTATCCTGCTTCCGTACTTGTCTGTCCATCTGTACAGTATCCGCGCGAATTCCGCCCCGAACTCCAAAAGCTCAAGCCTGGCCTGGCCTTCCTGTTTCTTGTACGGGATGCCGAATCCTCCGCCGAAGTCCACGAAATCGAGCCCGTCGAAGCCCGATGCGACTTCGAGCACACTCTTGATTCCCTCCAGATATTTGGATCCCGTCATGAACAGCGAGCCGATGTGCTGGTTTATGCCCGACAGCCTGAGCCTGTATTTTTTCAGCAAAGTCCTTACGTCATCCGCCTTGTCCAGGTTTATTCCGAATTTGGTCGCCTTGCCGGCTGTCACCACCTTGTGATGGTGGCCCGCGCCGCCGCCGGGATTGAATCTGACCGCAACACTTCCCCCCGGGTTCAGGCGTCCGTATCTCTCAAGCTGGGACAGGCTGTCTACGCTGGTCGGTATGCCGCGCTCAATCGCATACAGCATCTCTTCATCCGAAACGTTATTGCTTATGTAGAATATTTCATCGGGAGCGAAACCTGCCTTTTCCAGGACATGAATCTCGCCCGGCGACATCGCATCCGCATGAAGCCCTTCCTCCCTGGCAATCCTGAGCAGCGTCAGATTTGCGTTGGCCTTGATGGAGTATGTAGCCTTGAAATTCTCGTAAGGAACCAGGGATGCCATCTCGCGGCATCTGCTCCTGAATATATCCTCATTGTATACATAAAGAGGAGAACCGAATGTCCCGACAAGCTCGGCTGGGTTCGTGTTCTTATAGAAATTCTCGGCTGTGCTGAAAAAACAGGTCATTGCAATCCTCCGTTGAAACTTGTTTTAGAGTTTAACGCAATGCCCGCTTCGATGTCAATCGTTTTTTGCATGCCGCTTGATCTTCTTCGTCGTCGTCTTTTCGAATTCCTCTTCCCTGATATGGAACATCTTTATGCGTTTGAATACAGGGAGTTTCTTGTTTATCTTCTTTACTTCCTCGCCGATTACATGCTTTATATCCTCCAGGCTCGGCATTCTTCCGCTGATGCTCTCCTTGATTTTCTCAATGTTCGGAACTATATGGGCGTGTATGAAGTCTTCCTTCGTTATGTCCTTCTCGCTTCCCGTTACCACGGATTCCAGTATGAACGGGCTGTCGTTGAGGTATTCCTCAAGCTCCTCGGGGAAAATATTCTTGCCTGTCTTTGTTATTATCAGATTCTTCTTCCTGCCGGTCATGACATAGAAGCCGTCCCTGTCGACCTTGCCGTAGTCGCCTGAATACAGCCATCCGTCCTTGATGGACTTCACGGTTTCCTCCGGATTCCTGTAATACCCCATCATAACGTTGTCGCCTTTTATAAGGATCTCGCCGATTCCATCCCTGTCGGGCTCATTGATTTTCATCTCTACGCCCGGCAGCGGCAATCCGAGGGCCCCGTGCTTGAAAAATGCCTCCCTGTTCCCCGCGGCGACAGGAGAACATTCGGTCAATCCGTATCCCTGCAGGACGATCAGTCCCATCTTCTCGAAGGTTCTCGAGACTTTTGGACTTAGCGCGGATGCGCCGCTTATGACATGATGTATCTTTCCCCCAAGGCTTTCATGGACGGTTTTGAAAAGTTTGCGCCTTGCGTCTATGCTCATCAGGCCGCCTATTCCAAGAAGAATCTTGAAAACGACCTTTTTTATGAACGAAGCCTCGGCTTTCTTCATGATCTTGCTGTAAACGCTCTCGAGGATCAAAGGAACCACTATCAGTATCGTTGGTTTTGTCTCCCTGATGTTCTGCGCTATATACTTTAGTCCCTCGCAGAATGCCACGGTGCCTCCCGAGGCTATCATTGTGAGGAATCCGCAGGTGCACTCGAATGTGTGGTGTATCGGAAGTATCGAAAGCGATGTGTCGTCCGAAGAAATTCTGAGAATCCGTTTCATTGCGGCTATATCGAATGAAATGTTGCGGTGGTTGAGCATAACGCCCTTCGCAACCCCGGTCGTCCCCGATGTATAGAGAAGCATCCTCAGTTCAAGCGGGTCTATGGGGGCATCCAGAAAGTCCCTCGCTCCTCTTTCAATAAGGGCGGTTCCTTCGGCTATCAATGATTCGAAGGACAGCTCGCCTTCCACCGCTTCATCCATGCAGACCAGGTATCTGATGCCGGAACAGCTTCTGGCCACTTCCCGGATCACATCCCTGTATTTGTCGGAATAAAACACCATGGAAAGTCCGCTTTCATTCGCCAGGTAAGTCAGCTCCCTGACCCCCAGCTCCTTGTCAAGCGGAACGATTACGCCGGTACCGTTTACAACCGCAAGGTATGCCGTCGTCCACTCGTACCTGTTCTCGCCAATTACACCGATGAACTCGTCCTTCAGCCCCATATCGAGGAGTTTTGTACCCAGGGCATTTACATCGCCGAGAAACCTGCCATAGCTAATAGCCTTGTATTCGTCGTCGATTTTTCTAAGAAAAGCATCGTGGTCCGGGTTCCTGGCCGCAACCTCTTCCAACATTGACTTGAGGTTCTTTATCGGTACAAGATCGTACAGAAAATTTTTATCCATTTTTAATCATATCCTTTCCCAGCCACTTCCTTAATACTGATGGAACGGAAACACTTCCGTCCTCATTCTGGAACTGCTCCACTATGGCGGGAAAAATCCTGCTTGTGGCGAGTCCGGAGGCATTCAGGGTATGAAGGAATTCATTTTTTCCGGTGTCGTTCCTTTTGTATCGAATCTGTCCCCTTCTCGCCTGATAATCCCTTGCATTGGAAGCCGAGCTTACTTCCTTATATATACCCATGCTTGGTATCCAAACCTCAATATCATACGTTTTTGCCATGGAATGGCCTACATCGCCGGCTGCCAGCTTTGATAGCCTGTAATGAAGGCCGAGGCCCTGCATCAGTCTTTCCGCTTTTTCCACAAGTTCCGTCAGCGCATCGTTGCTGTTTTCCGGAACGGTATACTGGAACATTTCCACTTTATTGAACTGATGCCCTCGAATCATGCCCCTTTCCTCCGACCTGTAGCTCCCCGCCTCTTTCCTGTAGCAAGGAGAATATGAGAAATATTTCTTCGGGAGCTCGCTTTCAGCCAGAACCTCGTTCCTGTGTTTATTATGAATGCCAATCCTGTAG
Source organism: Clostridia bacterium (assembly GCA_046484775.1). Taxonomy (GTDB): domain Bacteria; phylum Bacillota; class Clostridia; order DUPQ01; family DUPQ01; genus JAFGQE01. The sequence goes on from JAWOIG010000224.1 coordinate 12,111, forward strand.
CTATAATTACCGGTGCAAGCAGGGGTATAGGCAGGGCGATCGCCATAGCTCTTGCAGCAGAGG
>JAWOIG010000109.1:0-6533 GCA_046484775.1 Clostridia bacterium
TGCTTTTAGCCATATCGGATATTCACCTTTCATTTTCTGTTTTCACCCGCGTTCATGGTATTGATGTCATTACTTGATTTTACCCTTTTCATCCGATTTAACATACGCACTTGCCGGACCGGCTCCTATTATTTTAATGTATCCGCTTTTTACCAGGCTTGTAAGCGTTCTTTCCACTGTTACCTTACTGATGTCAGGACAGTATTCCATAATTTCTTTCTTTGTGATTTTTCCTACTTTTCGGTCAATCACCGCTTTGATCCGGTCGGGTTTGGACATCCTGCGATATTTAAGGTGTTCAATGCGGTTTTCAAATTCATCGTAGGCTTTTAAAAGAATCCCCAGATAATATTTTACAAAGGGTTCATATCGATTTTCATCCTCATGCCAGCCTTGCGAACTCTCCTGCAGCGCTTCATAATATGTGTCTTTTGTCTTTTCAATCAGCATCTCCAGGCTGATATATTTTCCGACGATATAGCCTGCCTTGTAAAGCAAGAGCAAGGTCAGCAGCCGGCTCATTCGGCCATTGCCATCATTGAATGGATGAATACATAGAAAATCCAGAATAAACATTGGAATAAGAATCAATGCATCCAACGTGTTCCGCTCTGTCATAGCCAGGAATGCATCGCACATATTCATTATAGCTTCCGGTGTCTGAAAAGCAGGAACCGGGGTGAATCTGGTTATCTGCTTTCCATTTGCATCCACTTCAGTAATCTCATTATCAGAATTCTTATAGGTACCGCCCACGGATGACTTTGAGTATGAATACAAGTCCCTGTGCAGCTGCAGTATGATGTTCGGTCTTGGATTGATGAACTCATAACTCTCGTGAATGGTAGCCAGCACTTCTCTGTAACCGGCGATTTCTTGCTCAGAGCGGTTTCGGGGTTCGGACTTCTCACAAACCAACTCCTCCAATCGTTTATCAGTGGTAAAAATCCCTTCGATACGGTTGGATGCTCCCGTGCTCTGTATTTTGGCGACATCCAGTAACATATTCAGTTCATCTATATTGGCTTCGATGAATAGTTCCTGCCGACCTTTATTCTCGTGTATATATGCAATCATAGCAACAATTTCGGGTGTCAGACATTGAAGCGGCTTTGTTCTATAATCATAAGTATGCATTCCTATCTCCTTCATTTTTGTTTTATCTCCTTCATTTTACATGGTTTTGACGTATATAGCAAAGAAATGATGGAAATCTTCGGGCACCAAGAACCTATTTCCCCCAGCGGTACTTTTTATTCTGCCGCAATGTCTCAAGATTGCAACTCATGCACAGACCGTTGTGACAGCATATCAAGCCGCCGCATTCCGGACAGCGCCAGGCTGCCTCTTGTTCCCGCAGGAACGCTTCCATGCCGTTTTCCTCAATGGATCTTAAGTTTTCAATCATGCTCATGTTGTATTTATCGCTGTAACGCTTGTCAATTGATTTCAATCTGTTGCATGGGAAAGCTTCGCATTCAAGGCAGAACCTGACAAGTCCTTTTCCGACAAGATTACACTGATCCGACATGAAGGTGCAGTTCTTGCCGCGGGGGATGCAGCCGGGACAGTATTTTCTGTTGAATCCCTTGTTCTTCAAATCATTTTTCATCGCCTGGTAGCTAACGCATAAGCTGCAGTTCATCCCGCACGGTGCAATCAGTTGCTCTTCCATTTCGCTTTCCCTCCAAAATATATTATTCTTTCAACCTGCCGCAAAAATCACCTTATGGATTGATAATTCCGAATGCTTTCGGGGATATGCCCCAGCGCCATTATTATTGCCGCGGCAACAACCGGCCATGAATTCTGGGCAAGCCCCATGAAAAAGATGCAAAGCACGGGACTCAGGGCCAGCGGGATGGGGATTTTGAAAAGGGGCTCAAACAACAGCCTGAATTCGCTGCCATTAGCAAAAAACCTTATCCATCCCATGTAATATATTGCAATCATCAAGCCCATTGGAATCAGGAATATCAGTTTATTCCTGTCAAGACTGAATTGCCAGAACAGCGGTAAAATGAAGATGCCGATCCGGCCGATCCATTCAAGGGCAATGATAATAATCCACCATGGGGGCCTCTTCGCCTGCACGGGAATATTGACAGGTGGAAACCCCGCCGCAAGAATGTTCGGCAGAAGAATGAGGCCGATTATCAGGAGATTCACGGGATAAAACTTCATTGGCATTATCATACGCTCCTTCATTCGCAAACAAACCTGATGGCCTGTAATAGGTGTTCATGTAATTCCCCAGCATCTGCCAAAGGCCCGCTATATTTTTCAATCCCGCGGTATAACCCATTCAATGTACAGCCTCCGGGCTCTTTTCAATTATATATCACTTAAAACCAATAGTTCAAAAGTCTTTTCAATGCATCCTTCGTCCCAGTTCCTCCCATATCCTCACCATCGCCAGCGTGTCGAGCCTGCAGTATTCCAGCAGCTCCCTCCTGATTCGTTCGCGATCCTCAGGCGCCAAGTGAGGCAGGGACAGGTATGCGGCCGATGCCTCGCGGCCGTTGCTTACACCACCTAGATTGTCGTACGACAGTTCAGGGTCGTCCGGGAAGAGTGCGGGCAGGACGTTCTTGATCGAGTGGCTTCCCCGCATATCTTTTTTATACAGGTACCGGTTCTGAAACGGAAGCATCAGGTCGTGCATGTTCCGCACGATTGAATTCAGGGATTCCGACAGGTCCGGGTACATTGCCGCAAGCTGCCTTATGATTGTTTTCTCGAACGTCATGTTGTAGGCGAGTACGCAGGCATCCCGCGGGATGTCGGCGGCAAGACGTTCCGCAAGCAGCCTCCTCGGGTCGGTTCCCTCCTCCGCAAGGAACTCGCTGTGGCGCGGCGGTGCGTTTTCAGTGTCGATATAGTGAAGCGAGTACTGTGTGGGTATCTGCTGAAACGGCCTGGTGCCGTCGAACAGCGGTATGGCGGGATTGATGGTTTCGAAATCGAGGAAATAGAGCGGATATCCCAGCGAGTCGATAAATCCTTTTATCCTCTCCTTGTTGATGAATTCGGAATCATCCAGCCGGGCATCGACCTGCACCATCGCCTTGCCGGTCAGCTTGATTTTACCCTTTCGTATGTCGCCGAACGTGATAATCCCGTCCCTGTAAAGCCTGAACTTTTTGTCGAGCTGCATTCCTGCGATGTCGAACACCGAATTTTCGGGGACGTGCCGGAAGCAGTAGCCCTTGAACGGGCAAGTGTATGGGTTTTCGCAGTGCATGCCGATGCCGACCTCCGGCTCGCCGTCCTCCTCCCTCATCGCAAGCGCAGCCAGCAGGCTTGATTCTATACCGGGTCTTATATTATCGGCCCGTTCGGTGACATCCTCCCGGGTGAACAGCCTGTTCAGGTCAAGCGCTCCATGGCGCACATAGCCGCTGTTGACATGCAAGATATATACGCGGTTGACGGAGATTTTGCATGATTCAAGGACACGGCGCTGGAAGGCAACGTCGTCGATGTAAACGTCCTTTACGCCCGTGGATGCCTTGACTTCGAGGATGTCGTAGGCATTGCCGCTCCGGGCCAGGATGTCACAGATGGCGAAGGTCCCTTCGTGTGCGAAGGCAGCCTCATATATGACTTTCTCGCCCGTGGTTATGAGGGCTTTCGTCCTGTCTATCATATTGGCTATGTTGCGGCCGTCGGCACCGTTGTATTCCACGAGCACTCCGCCCGGGAACAGGTCCCGCGCGAGTTCGCCGACCATGGTACCCATCTGAAAGGCCGCCTGGTCGGTTTCGTCAGCCAGCTCCTTCCTGTATGAGCCCAGCCATAGCCTTTTGGGACACTGCCGGTAATCTATGAATCTTGATTTCGATATTTTCATACCATCCCCCCGATATCAGGATCATGCCGTATGGAGTGTGCTAAAATTAGCTCCGTTGATAAAGTCACCTAAAAAAACCACAAAAATGCCCAGGGCATTTTTGTTGTTAAGTTCCGGGATTGCGTTTTTTGAATTCTTCCTTTGCTCTTTCGTCCGTGGCATTTAGCGGGCATGCAAAATTCATGCATTTTCTGCACATAAACCGGTGCATCAGATAAAAGCCTGCAAGTATATACGCAAAAAATATGGACAGAAGAATAAACCGACCTGTAAATGCAATTATTGCCGCGGGGTATAGAAATACAAATGCAATCCCGGAAAAGAAAACAATTTTCTCCAAAATGCTCATGGGCCCCGGTCTGTATTTCCAGATTTTCGGGGAGCCGTAATTCGCCCAGCATTTTAACGTCCTGGTTTCAGGCTCTGCGTAATGGGGGCAGTGGGAGCACATTACCCGGATTTCAACCAATCCGAAAAAAAGCAAGACAGCTGCAACCCAAGGAATGATGAACAGCCAGTGGTTCATACACATGCCGATGATCCCGATAGCAAAGGATGGGATTGCGACCAGCAGAAAACACGCCAGTGATTTTGCGTTAAAGTGGCACACAATGGCTTTTCCGGCTTCGCAGCCCTCGCATGTTTTCTCTGTGCATGTGCATATGGGTTTGTTTTGGTCCAGAAAAGCTTTCATACTATAAATGTTCCCCCATACTGATCCTTTTGGTTATGCCGCCAGGATAAATCCAGTATAGCAATATTGCATCGTCGTGAAAAGAAATAGTGCCATCAGGGAATTGTCCCTGGGATGATTTTCCGTTTTTCGGCAAATTGTCCCAGGGACGCTTCCCCGCTCCCAGGGACGCTTCCCCGCTCTGGGGTTTTTCCCCGTTTTTAATATTAATTGATTTTTATAGGGATGGGTTTATTTCCCGGCCAGTTCAGCATCAATCCTGTTGCCCCTTCCGGGATGACAAACCCAAGGAAGTTTTCTCTTGATTCGATTCCCCCGGTAAACTTTTCTGCGCTGCTGCCGTCTGAAGATGTTAAAATAACATTATTACTGGCCCCAAAGAACCCGCTTTTCGGTTCTCCATCTTTAGGCTCAAAGTAAATGAACAGCATTTTGTAACCGGTTTTGGCTGACTGTCCCGCAAATTCATCGAGAATTACAGCTCTCTTGACAGTCATTTCTCCGACAGATGTACTAATAATGGATTTGCCGGATGAACAACCTGCGACAAATAATGCGACGACAATGATGAAACTAACGACTAAATACAATTTTTTATGTTTCATTATTTTACCCTCGTTCTTTTTTATATCAAATGAATTCGCTCATAAAGTCTGCAATATAATTCCACCGGAGTGTGAGGGGATGCATGCTGCCCGGTAGCCCCGGCCCTTGATCCATCCCGCCATTTCAATCTAGTTCCGCGTTGCCTTTCTTATCATATCCTTGGTAATCCCCAATTCCTTTGCCAAACCATTGGCTTTTTTGTTAATCATAACGCCCAATACAGCTATCAGGGCTATTATCAATATGGCTGGAGCAAACCCTGATATGTCAAAAGCATAAATGGAAATCACAACTACCACCGTGAGGACCCCAAACACAATCGTAGAGTTGCGGCTCGCCTTAATCTGTGCTTGTTTCCATTCCTCAAACTTATCCGGATCAACACCCGGGAAATCTTCCGGTACCAGATTACTTAACTTCTTCATTTCTCAGCATCTCCATTTGCATAGTATTTTACAAAAAGCTCAAGAAGTGTTGTTTATATTATAACATTTAGCAAACCCTTTTCCACACAACAGATCGCGGAATGGGGAATTATCCCTGGGAATGGGGAATTATCCCTGGGATGATTCCCCACTGGGATGATTCCCCACTGGGATGATTCCCAACCTGGGATGATTCCCCACCTGGGATGATTTTCCGTTTTCCGGCAAATTGATAATCTCAACAAAAATAATAATTTAAAATGCCCTGCATTTCTGTTGTTTTCGGTGAGCATTTGACTGATTGATATTTTTTTTACAATGATATATGATTGATTCAGTTGTTCATATTTCTTGCATCATCAAATACTGGAAAGAGGGGGTTCACCATGAAAAAAAGGGGTTTCATCTTCCTTGTCATCGCATTAATTTTAATCAGCGGATGTAAAAGCAGCCAGGATCTGGTCTGCATCGCCGTCAAAAGCGATGCCAATATCGCAGCTTTCACGTCGAACCAGTTGACGCAGCCTTTCCAGGTGGGTTGATCCGCACTGATCATTAATATTACAGCCATCAGGTTCAATCCCTATCGACACAACATTAGCACCCAAGTCACTGAACAGGCCGGGAGCGATGTGAGCACAGGCTCCATTTGCACAGTCCAGACCAATTTTCATTCCCGACAGATCGGCACCCATTCTTCTTTTCAAATGCTCAGCGTAATCACGCGATGCATTTTTCTTTTCAATTCTCCGGCCGACTGCTGCGCCTGTTGGCCGGTCAAAATCAGTCTGATCATAGGTCAAGGTCAGTTTTTCGATTTTATCTTCAACCTCATCAGGCAATTTATAGCCCTGGCTGCTGAAAAACTTGATCCCGTTAAACTCAAAACTGTTATGCGAAGCAGAAATCATCACGCCCGCATCACACTGGTATTTTCGAGTCAGGTAAGCAATTC
>JAWOIG010000173.1:0-12911 GCA_046484775.1 Clostridia bacterium
CCTCCCCCCAGATCGTGCTGATGCCGGAACCCTTGTGTGATCTATGTTCATTATCCACGTCAATCCCCCCGCTACAAATTCCATCATATTATAATTGATTTCGAAAATCAAACAGTTGCCCAAGGCAATTGTTTGACAATCGCATAAACATGCAAAAAAAATCAAACAGTTGCCCAAGGCAACTGTTTGAAAAATCAGCGGTCAAAATAGAACAATCAGCTTAATAAAGACTTTTCAGGCATTATCGGATTCACTGAAAAAATAATTTACGGCTAAAAACAGCAAAAATATCAAACAGTTGCCCAAGGCAATTGTTTGATATTGCATAAAACATGCATAAAAATCAAACAGTTGCCCAAGGCAACTGTTTGATGTGAAAGATGAATTGAAAATTATGTTTGTACAGTCATAAAAATCCGGGTCTGTCAATAAAAGATTGTGATTGCGTGGGCTTTTAGCGTATCAGGCAGATGAACGCATATGCAGCCGTCTGTGTATGTATGGCCGCAGGTTTCCATATCGAGCCTGACATCCGTGGATTCCGGTGCGTGTATCCTAATATTCATTGCGGGGGCGGGTGCGCGGAAGCCGTTCTTATAGGATGCGGCCGACACCATGACGCGTATATCCCGGCTGCCAGCGATGCATGAAACGGGAATCTCGACCCTCCGGCCATCCCGGTAGTCAAGCGAGATTCCGTCGTCGTCATATATGGTGAACGACGATTCGCCATCGGGGAATATATCCAGGGTCAGTTCGTCGATGGGTCTTTCACCCACATAGTTCATCACGGGCTGGCTGGGGATGATCGCCCCGGACCTTACGAAAAGACCGCCGCCCTTGCCTTCGGGGAATTCGTATTTGCCTGAATAAGGCCCCGCATACTCCCTGTCGGTAAAATAATCGATCCATTTTCCTTTGGGAAGGTAAAGGTCGTCGGTGAAGCAGCTTACCAAGAAACTGTCCCCGAGCATGTACTCGGTCTTGATGTCGTCGGCATGCCCGTCCTCCGGAAAAACAAACGGAAGCGGACGCATGATTGGCATGCCCTTCAGATAAGCCTGGTAGGCGGTTGAATAAATGTATGGTATCAGCGAGTAGCGCAGTCTGGCATAATCCCTGAAGATGCCCTCAAGCTCGGACCCGAGAAGCCACGGATGCCTCCAGTATGCCCAGCTGCACAGTTGGGACCATGACTGCAGGAAACCGAAGTGGATGCCTTCCCTGGTGAATACAAGCATATCGCAGCTGGTGTTGACATGACCCGACATGGCATGATTGAGCATCGAGAGCAGCGGCTTTGGCCCGCCGCCCGTATCACCGGCCCATGTGGCCGCATATTTCTGTATGCCCGCGAAGCCTCCCGATGAATAGATCATGGACCTGCGGCCGGTATGTTTTGAAAATCCCGTGCTCATCTGCTTGGAAAGCAGAAGCGGATAAAGGTTGTGCATCTGCACATCGTCCATGCCGTTGCCCCATTTTCTGTCGGGATGCTCGTTTACCTGCCAGGCGCCGTCCATCTTGAATGCGGATGCACCCAAATCTACGAATTTTTTAAGATGCTCGAAGAATCCCTGGTCTTTTACCGTGAACTCATCCATTTTCAGAGGTTCGTGCCCTATGTTCATATCCTGCTCGAAGTCGTCCTTCGACGGGAGGTAATCAATCTGTTCCTCATGACGGGAATCCGACGGCGGAATCAGGGCGTTGCGTTCCTCTTCGAATCCCAGGTCGTAGTCGCAGCAAAGCCAAAGGCTGAGCTTGAAGCCCAGGCGTCTGATGGCTCCGAAGAATGTATTTTCAAGATCCTCCTGAGTTTTCGAGCACCAGGGCGGGATATAAAAACGGTCCTTGTCGAATTTTTTGTCGACGGATTTGTCATAATAGGTTTCCATCCATTCCGGTTCGAGGCCGATGACATCGCACGGAATGTCCCTGTTGCGGAAATTCATGCAGTCGTCAAGCATTTCCCTGGCGTTGGCCTGCATGTTGCTGACGAATGTCAGCCCGTAGCCGAACTTCGGCAGCAGGGACGGGCGCCCCGAAACGGCGGTATACTGGTCAAGCAAAGACGCATATCCGCTCCCGGTGAAGAAAAGGAAATCCATCTCCCCGTAATATCCAAAGACCTTCAGCACATCGGGATTCGTAGAGCAAATGTCGAAATTATGCCGGTATGTGGTGTTGCAGAAAAGTGCCCAGCCGGCGCTGCTCATGAGAAACGGAATTGGCACATAGCTCTTTACATTCTTTACCCATATCTGCTCGACGGAACCGCGGCGTTCAAGCGTCTCCCTGTTGACATCACCGAGGCCGAAGAACTTCTCATTGCCGCCCACGGCAAGCCCGAGGGAGAATCCGCCTTCTTTCCCGATCCACAGCGGGGAGGCTGATTTTATAAGCTCATTTCCATCCGAATCCATCACCGACATAAGGGACATCCCGCGGTTTACGCCTATGCTCATCCCGGATGTCGCGATCATATCGACGCCGTCAACGAAGGACATACCTACCTCCGGGTCGTTTCCCGAAAAATCAAATATGCCATACCTCGCATACGGGTTGGTTTCCATGAAATTCCTGTCCGCGGACATCCGAAGCCGAAAGCATGTTTCGGTAAGGACATCGATTTTTAGAAAAAATCCGTTTTTTAGTTCGATTGCCGCCATATCCATCCACCCCCGAATAAGATAACCTGATTATACAACAAATCGACTTCACCAAAGCCTGATATATTGTATACTATTAATAAATAATTCATAACAGGGGGGTCTTTGGAGTGATCGATATAATCAAATGGGAAGAAGTCAGGGCAAGGATACAAAATGATGCGGGAGCGGGCGCGTTTTTCAAGGATATGATGGAAAAGCTGGACGGGTTCATCGAGACTTACCATGACGAAGCATCCAGGGTCACGGGCTGGTTCCACCACTACAATTGCGAAAGATGCCAGGGAAGGCTGATTTTCAATATCGACAATTCAAACGAGCATGCTTGTTCCGTGTGCGGCCATGTAAACTCAAGCGAAACGCTGAGCAGGGTCTGGTACAACATGTACCGCGGCCAGGCGAACTCAAGCATATACAGTTCGGGAGCCGCCTACAGGCTGACCGGCGACATGAAGTATATAAGGCACATTGAAAGGATACTGGATTTCTATTCGGAAAATTACGACGATTTCGTCAGCGACCCAATCGCCAAGCGGTTCGAGGGCAAGCTGATGAACCAGCATCTCGACGACGCGACGTCCATGATGACCATACTGCTCGGACTTGACATGGTCAGGGAACGCTTCAGCGTGGAAAAGCTGAAATACTATTACGAGAAGCTATTCAAGAGGGAAGCCGAAATGTTCGACTTCTTCGCGAACAGGATATACAACATACCCGTATGGATCAAATGCGCCCAGGCCATGACAGGGGTCTTCTTCAATGAAAAAGAGCATATACAAAAGGGCATATACGGCGTATACGGCGTCCTCGACCAGCTTAGAAAGGGCGTCACCGCGGAAGGAATGTGGTATGAAGGCTCGATGCACTATCATTTTTATACGCTGATGCCCATTGCATACCTTATGTTCATCTGCCGCCGCATGGAATTCGACATACCCGAGATGCCGTATATATATGAGACGGTCGAAAAGATGTTTGAATATCCGCTCAGGATGATGTTTGCAAACGGCAGGCTTCCAAACCCGAACGACGCCCACCCCTTCCTTGAGATATCCATGTACAGGAATCAATACGAATACGCGGCGGCAATATATGACAATTCTCTTTTCAAAGGCCTTTGCTCCGGATTCCGAAGCGACCGCACCAGGCCGGGAACCCTGGCCGGGCTACTGCTTAATGTATGGAACGGCGGCGCCGCGGAAATGGATTTCGGCACCGTGATCAATCCGGAGTCATGCACGGCGATGCTGAGAAAAGACGGAACGGAGGTTTTCCTAAAGTTCGGCACGCTGACGCATCTGCACAGGCATCCCGACGTCATGAATTTTGAAATGGGATTCGACGGCGATGTCGTTTCCTATGATATAGGCAACGGGGGGTACGCCTCGTCCCTCTTCGTGGAATGGCAGAGAAAGACGCTTTGCCACAACACCGTGGCCGTGGACCAAACCGACCAATACCGGATGAGCCTTCCGTTTGGAACAGTGGAGGAGGCCAACCCCGAAGACGCATATATCAAGACCAAGGCCAAGGCGGTCTATGAGGCGACCGACTACACCAGGTCGTTCAGGGTGTCTCGGAACAGGGTAGAGGACGAGTTCCTGGTCAGGAACTGGGAAACGCACGACGTCGACTGGTTCTTTTACTGCAAGGGGCAGCTGTCATGTCCTTATCCGACCGAGGAAGTGGAAACTCTGGCGTCCGGTTATCTGGCAAAGGGCAGCCCCTGCGACAGGGAGTACCAGGCTGAAAGGGAAGCCGGTTACCAGCATTTCAAGGACATAAGGAAATTCGAGACCGACGGGGATTGGTTCGTTGATTTCGTACTGCCCGATAAGAAGATAAGGGTTTCCATGAAGGGCGAACCCGGCACGATGGTTTACCTCGTGAACAGTCCGACCTCCGACAAGGAAAACATGAGAAGAGGCGTAATGGTCAGAAGGGTTGCTTCAGCCACGACATATGCGGCGGTTTACGAGTGCATCCGGGAATGATGCCTGTTGCATGGCATTAAGCTTCCGGAGATGCAAAAATTGCATCGGCTGCTTAGGTATCACTGCGGCACCTTCACCCTGCCGACAAGTTCAAATGTAAACAATTTATTAACAAACGCCGGGCAGGGGGCATACCGGCTGCTGTGTGATAAAATTTATTTGTATTCAAGCAATGATGCTCTTCATTATGGCGTCGTTATAGACGGATAAGGAGGTATTCAATGAAAAAGGCAGGCATTTTCGTCATTATCATCATACTGATACTCGGTGGATGCGGCCGGGGGGAGACGAACAAGTCGAAAGAACCGGGTCCCTCCCTTAGTTTCCCGCCCACGGCATCCTCGACTCCGGATGCGGAAAAACCGACGGGTCTGCCTTTGCCGGATTATTTCGAGGAAGTGGACGCGCTGAGGATATACCAGCCTGTATACGCCGGCGGCGTTTACTATATGCTGAGCGACTGGCAGGACTATATCCGAGAAAAATTCGGAATCGATATCTTTGTATACCACCGAAGCGACTACCTTAGGGAAGCCCACGGCAATACCGTTAGATATCTCAGCAACCCTGACGATATGTTTTTCGGATACAATGCAAATGTGCTAACGGACTGCAACGAGGAGTCTTCCTACGAACTCACACCGTATTATGAGAAATACGGATGGTACGAATACATCGATCAGGATTACATTAGCGCCCTGACCGTGGGCGGCGAAATCTATGCCGTTCCCGCGGAAGGTGGCAGATATATAATGCCCAGGTTCTACAACAGGCAATATCTGGAAGCGTCGGGTGTCGATGTACCGGAAACAGTCCTTGATTTTTATGATTTTTTAAAGAAGGCGAAGCAACAAAAAGCCGGTGATGCCTCGTTTTTCCCGATGTGCTTTCCATTGCGGTACACCACGAAAGCCACATCCGACATATTCAGGGCCTACGGGGTATATGTAAACACCGAGTTCAATTCAATGGCTTCATACAATCCGTCGACCGGGTCGTTTGAGGACAGTACATTCTCTGAAAACATCGTACCGGCCCTGGAGATGATCAGAACGCTGCAGACGGAAGACCTTTTGTCCATCATCGGACAGGGCTTTTCCAATTCGACGGGTGTTTTCAGCGAGGATATTTATTCGCTGGACAAGAACTTCGCTACGGAATACATGAGCGTATACCGGCCGGAACGAAATAACTTCATCCATGGGAAATCGCTCGTCCCCGACTATGAATATGAGAAGGGATATTTTCTTTCCGGCCCCAACACCGAGAACATATGCGAGGTCAGGAATGAACTGGGCTTCTATGTGTTTCCGAAGGATATAAACAACATAAACGGCGTCGTCGACATTTTCAACCGGGTTCTTTCCGACAGGTCGCTGTATCCCGATTTCCATTATGGCATCATGGGCATCGACTACACCATCGAAGACGACCGGCTCGTGCTTAATCCGCCCGCAATGGGCACTTTTGTGGACCTGAGGCTCATCAGGCCCGCCGCGGAGCAGGATTCGACAAAAATATCGGATGCCGAAAGATTCCTTGGGACCCTGAACGCCGAACAATGGTTTGAAAAAAATGTTCTAAACGGAATGACGTTATATTCGCACGAGGACAAGACGATAAAAGTGGATCTCAACAATCACTATTTCGAAGTGCTGTTCAATAAGAATATATCCGTAGTTGATGCGATCGATGAATATATCGCCGAATTCAGGAAAACGGGCAGGCTTGCAGCCATCGACAAGCTCAACAAGAGGATAGGCGCGGCCACGGCCTATGACTATGGGGAATGAGGAAGGCCGTCCATTGACTGCGCATGACTCGAAAACTGGTGCCAAGTCCGTCGGGTTGGTATATAATCTATATTAATATCCGGCACGGAGGAACTGATGAAGCACGAACTAGTTTTGGTCCTGGATTTCGGGGGGCAGTACAACCAGCTCATAGCGCGGCGCGTGAGGGAGGCGGGGGTCTACTGCGAGATGCTTCCGTATTCGGCGTCAATCGAAACAATAAGGGATAAAAAGCCCATAGGTATAATTTTCACGGGAGGCCCGGCATCCGTTACGGACAAGGGGGCTCCGTTCATCGACGAAGAGATATTGGCCCTTGGAGTTCCCATACTTGGCATCTGCTACGGAATGCAGCTTATAACGGCTTTGTGCGGAGGCACCGTCAGAAAAGCGGTTCAGCGTGAATACGGCCGAGTGGGGATAAGCCTTGGAGACAGCGGCTTGTTCCGGGGCTGCGAAAAGGAAACCGTGTGCTGGATGAGCCACACATATCATGTGGACCGGCTTCCCGAAGGCTTTGAGACAACCGCTTTCAGCGCGAACTGCCCGTCGGGGGCGTTTGAAAACAAAGAGCGGCGCCTTTACGGCGTTCAGTTCCATCCCGAGGTCAACCATACGCCCGAGGGCAGGAAGATTCTGTGGAACTTCCTTTACGGCATATGCGGTGCGAAGGGCGACTGGAGGATGTCGGCCTATGTCGGGGACATGATAACCAAAATAAAGGATAAGGTCGGGGACAGAAAGGTGCTCTGCGCGATGTCCGGCGGGGTCGATTCGTCCGTTGCGGCGCTGATGGTGCACAAAGCGGTCGGCAAGCAGCTGACATGCATATTCGTGGACCACGGCCTGCTCCGCAAGAACGAGGGCGACCAGGTTGAGGAAGTTTTCAACCGCCAGTTCGATATGAAGCTGATAAGGGTGAACGCCCAGAGGCAGTTCCTCGACAGGCTGGCGGGGGTATCCGATCCCGAAACCAAGAGAAAGATAATCGGCGAGGAATTCATAAGGGTCTTCGAAGCCGAGGCCAGGAAAATAGGGAAAGTCGATTTTTTGGTGCAGGGAACCATATACCCTGATGTAATAGAAAGCGGGCTTGGCGACGCGGCGGTCATCAAAAGCCATCACAACGTAGGGGGTCTTCCCGACATAGTGGATTTCGAGGAGATAATAGAGCCTCTGAGGGATCTGTTCAAGGACGAGGTGAGGAAAGCCGGCCTGGAGCTTGGAATGCCGGAGCACATTGTGTGGAGGCAGCCTTTCCCGGGTCCCGGGCTTGCCATCAGGATCATTGGCGAGATAACCGACGAGAAACTTGAGATCCTGAAGGACGCCGACTGGATATTCCGCGAGGAAATCAAGGCGGCCGGACTTGGGAATGAAATAAACCAATATTTCGCGGTGCTGACCGGGATGAGGAGCGTCGGCGTCATGGGCGACGAGCGCACTTACGACTACACCCTTGCACTGCGCGGCGTCACGACCACGGATTTCATGACCGCGGACTGGGCGAGGATACCGTACGACGTGCTTGAAAAAGTATCGAGCCGCATAGTCAACGAAGTAAAGGGAATCAACAGGATCGTCTACGATATAACCAGCAAGCCTCCCTCGACCATAGAGTGGGAGTGATTGCCGGTGTTTAAAATATTCCAATGATACAATTGATCAAGAAGGATTGAAGTGAAAAGAGCATTGGCTATTTTGATTCTGATCGGTCTACTGAACCTCGCTTCATGTGCAGAGAGGGAAGAAAGCAATGATAAAGAAGAAACCTCACAAAAGGATATCAGCCGGTATGAACACATAACATTGGGTATGCCGGGCGATACCACGCTTCGAATATATAATGACATTCTGGGCGCGTTCATTGAGTCGCCGGTGCAAAACAATATTATAGAAACGCTAAAAAGGAAATTCGGCATAGATTGTGTTTTCCTCCAGTTTTCGCACACTTATGATCCCGAAATTCTTAAACAGATGAATGGAATATTCTGCCTATATGACAATTTCCTGTATGGGAATTATGAAAATATCAAGAAATCAATAATTCCTATGGATGAAGTTTTTTATGACCCTGAGGTTTCATCGGTGATACCGTCATTCTTTATCAATGATATTATGGATTCAGACGGCAATATCTGGATAATGCCAAATACCCTGACATTCAGAAAGGGTGTGAGGATTTTCAATGAAAATATAATGGTTCTGCTGGGAGCGGAAATTCCCCGAAATATCTTTGAATACCATGACTTGCTCATCAGCGTAAAAGAAAGCAACTTCAGAGGGGATATATTAAGGGTTGGCATTTCAAACCCGCTGAATGAGCTAAGCGACATATTCAGTGCCTTCGGCTGTAATATATATCACGGGTATTCAACAATATCCTGGGATCATGCAACCGGATCCTATGAAGATGAAATATTTTCAGAGAATTTCCTTGACGCCCTTGAATATATAGAAGCTTTGAGAGATTCCGGTATATTCTCTTTTGGGGATGGAAATACCCGCGGGTTATTTGAAAATGACGGGTTGTTTACAAGGATCATTGACAACGGGAGGGGAACAACCGAAAAATATTATTCCTTCTCATTGGGAGCACAGGAAGGTTATGAAATACTAGAGTATTCACCGGCAGATAAATATCTGGTGATTCCTGCCGGAACCGAGTCGCCGGTTGATGACATGAGCAACTTTATAAAGGTATTCATCGGGAACCCGGTTGGGAATCTAATGGGGAAATTCGGCGAGAACAATGTGTACGCTAATTATGATGATATCAATGTTGTCAAATATGTTGGCAATGAGCCTAGGCATGAATTGATGCTTTCGTTGGTGGATGAATGGATTACCACCAATCCATATTACCAGCCCATTGTGGGCCAGACAGAACAAGCCATTCAATTAAGAAGCAAAAGTTATCAAGAGTTTTGCGACTGGATAATCACCGGTCTGGGGTCTGGCCGTTTCGTAACTGTTCCGATATGGTCGGAGATCAAGACGGTACCGGTCAGAAATCCGAAACTTGACAGGATTTTTGAAGAAGAATTCAGCGAATTTTTAACTAGCGGTATGAGCGCCGCTGATTTCATGGAGGAATATAAAGCCAAAATGAAAAATAACGGCGGCAATAAGTATCTTGACAACCTTAATGAAACAATATCGGCAATCACGATAAACAATTATTAATAAGATAGGACACGCAAATTTCTATAAAATGGGTATTCATAGAATAAATATACGACTTTACAAGTTGTCAATAGAGCTGAGATGACGGATGGAAAATGAAGTATAGAGTTAACTATTCCTGATTTCCTTTTGACTGAAAAATTTCACAAACAAATTATTTCACCGGAAACAGTGATAAAATGGGTATAAAAAAATTACAGGAGTCAGGTGCGAACGACATATCAAGACCCAAAGATTCCAAAGGATAAGAAATGTTTGTTCATGAAAAGCCATTGGCCTACCATTGGATTTTAATTTGGCGGTCTGGAATTATACAATTCGGCGGAGGTAAATATTGAAACTCTGCAACAAATAGTGTATGATGACAATGCACTATTTTCAATCACTGTGATTATCAATTGATGCCGGATTATGAAGATACCTATCGGAAACTTCAAAACCGGCAGACAGAAGCATCGACTGTATGTCGGTGATACCATTGATAATACTATTCGACCCGAGAGGACAACGCTGTAAAATTCGCTGGCATAGGGAACAACATGCGTAATATCGGTTTTGTTACCATTATGATGTAACAGTAGTCTCCAATTTGGATTTGGCTGGGATTTTAATCCGGTTAACCAGCATTATTATTAACCATCATTTTGAAGATTTGGCTTCGGAAAGGAGATCAAAATGGCAAGAGGTTTGATAATCGGCGGTTCCATTGGCAACTGCGTACATGTTGCCGGTGCGGTGCATTTTCTTAACCTCGCAGAGAACGAGGGATACAAAACACTGTTTCTGGGTCCTGCAAACAGTATTGATACTATTATCAAGGCGGCGAAAGAACATAACCCTATGATGATTGCCCTGGGATATCGGCTGACTCCAGCCAATGTGTTGCCTCTTATCAAAGAACTTAAGGAGAAAAGTAAATCACTTTCCGTACAGCCGACCTGGGTTTTTGGAGGAACAAGACCGGTTTCGGAAGAAGTTAAGAAGATGAAATTCTTTGGTGTTGTCTTCGACAGCACGGAAGATATAGACGACTGTATTTCCTTCCTCAGAACCGGTGTGTTTTCCAAAGACGGAAAAGCGGAAATTCACTCGCAGAACCTGACCGAAAGGATTCTACAGAAAAAACCATACCCTCTTTTACGACATCATTTCGGTTTGCCGTCATATGAGGAAACCCTTGAAGGGATTTCTGAGATTGCGAAGTCACGTGTTCTGGATGTTGTTTCTCTTGGCATTGATCAAAATACACAACAATTTTTCTTCAGCCCCGGACAGCGCAATCCGGAAATGGATGGAGCAGGCGGCGTTCCCGTACATAGTAAGGAAGAATTCGCCAGCCTGAAGAAAGCAGCCCAATATGGCAACAATCCTCTCATGCGCTGCTACAGCGGTACGGCGGACGTCATCAGAATGGCTGAAATGCTGCATGATTCGATTGACAACGCATGGTGCGCAGTCCCATTATGCTGGTACAACGAACTGGATGGGCGCGGGAAAAGGAAAATTCAGACGGCCATGGAGGATAGCCAGCGGTTGATACGATGGCATGGGGAACGGAATATCCCTGTAGAGGTCAATGAACCGCATCATTGGGGACTTCGCGATGCCCACGATGCAATTTCCGTTTCCATGTCTTTCATAAGTGCTTACAATGCAAAGAAGTATGGAGCCAAGGATTATATCTCTCAGTATATGTTCAACATCCCGAATTCTCTGAGTTTTTCCATGGATTTGGCAAAAGTACTGGCTCAGATCGAAATAACGGAATCTCTTGCGGATGGGGAATTCCGGATTTTCCGCGAAGTACGTGCCGGTCTTCCATTCCTCAGCGGCGATCCGGATGTGGCAAAAGGACAGCTTGCAGCTACTACGAGCCTTGCAATGAATGTTTTCCCTCATATTATCCATGTGGTCGGGTTCAGTGAAGCGGAACATGCGGCCACACCCGACGTAGTCATTGAAAGCTGCAAGATTGTCCGCGGTGTCGTTCGTTCCGTTCTGCATGGAAATACCAATGCCTCTGCCGATCCTGTAGTACAGCAACGAAAAAGCGAGCTTTTAAGCGAGGCCAAAGTGCTTCTTTCCTTTATTCGGGAACAATATTCAAATCGCAGCAAAGACCCCTGGAGTGATGCATCGGTCATTACCGACTGCATAAAGCGCGGAATTCTGGACGCTCCGCATATCGTAAAAAACAAGGAATTCAAAGGAAATTTATCTACACGAATTTATGATGGAAAATGTCTGGCTTATGACAATGCAACGGGAAAGTATCTTTCTGAGCATGAACGTTTGAGCCGGATACAGGATAAGGAGGTGCAAAATGAATAAACACAGAATTGCAGTAATAAGCACAGGCAACGGAGGACAGTCTTTAGCCGCATATCTGGCCAATCTTGGGTATAGCGTCGCATTATATGCGCGAGAGCAAGAACGTGTGGATATGTTTCTGAGCAATGATTTTGAACTGAGCGGTAAGATTCTTTGTACAGCCGCCATCGATCTGATCAGCTGTCATATGGAGGAGGTTGTAAAAGACGCCTATCTTGTCATGGTGACAACCCCGGCGAACTATCATCCGATTGTAGCGGCGGCCATGGCCCCGTATTTGAAGGATGGACAAACTGTTGTCCTTAATCCCGGACGAACTTTCGGAACTTATGTTTTCAACAAAGTACTTAGGGACAACGGATGCACTGCCGAGATCATTCTCGGAGAGACGGACACGTTTGTGTTTACTTGCCGCTGCATAGATATCGGACACCCGATTATTCATGAGATTAAAAATGACTTAAAAGTAGCGGGCCACAAAAAAAAGGACACATCCATGCTGGTGGTTATCCTCTCTGAATTGTTTCCGAGAGTGGAACCGGCCGGCAGTGTCATTGAAACCGGTATGTCAAATATTGGAATGATATTTCATCCGTTGCCAACCCTAATGAATATTACGGGAATTGAAGCGAAGAGGCAGTTCAGATATTATTTGGAAGGCATTACTCCGCTTGTATCAAAAGTATTGGAACGGCTTGATGAAGAACGACTGGCGGTTGCCAAAGCGATCGGTATCAATGTGCAGTCTGCTTATGAATGGCTGAAAGACCGTTACAGTTCAGAAGGTCAAAATCTCTACGAACGAATTCAGAACACTCGCGCCTATCAAAATGTTTTTGCACCTACGGATATTGACACACGATATATCTTTGAGGACATCCAGACAGGCTTCGTTCCGGTGAGCTGTCTCGGGAAAAGAGTGAATATCCCGA
>JAWOIG010000180.1:0-5682 GCA_046484775.1 Clostridia bacterium
CATCATCTCATCAACAGCACTATCAATGCGGATGCCACTAAAGTTGTAACGGTTATCAACGATTCAATAGATGTCTGGGATACATATAGCGGGGATCATTTGATTGCATTGGATAGTGTTGAGCCGATACCGGTCAACATTTCATTCAGCCCTGACGGCAGGTATATTTTTGGTGAATCTGCAGAGGATATAGTCTATATATGGGAATGCGACAGCGGAAAGAGGATTAGTAAAATTCCGCAAAGCAGACTTACCATATGCAACTGGAGATTAATTGATATAGGCGGGGATATGCAGCGACTTCGTTTGTTCCCCGATTTATTTGTAAGCAACAAACCGGTTTCATTTAGTTCAAATGGAAACAAGTTCGTTATATATTCTTCCGGTGAAATACAGATTTACAGCAATGAGATATTTACCGGTTCATATTGGAAGGAGCGAACGGTAAATGGTCATGCATCCGGCCCTCAATATGCGGTATTCAGCCCTGATGATGTATTTCTTGCAGTTTCCTATGATGACAATTCGGTATGTATCTTTGATACGCATCCTGGTATCGAATGTACGTTTTCAGAGGATATATGTGGTTATACTACAGATATATTCAGTCTTGACGGAACCGGGATCCTCTCTACTAAAGTAGCCGGGAAGCTGTCCGTATGGGATGTTTCCTCGGTTGAACCCGAACATGTGTATGCAATAGAGGATGGATACACCGGCATCGCGGTATTCAGCCGGGATGGGCGGAAAATCGCAGGTTCATACAACGATGACAAGGTTATGATATGGGATGCAGATACACACACGGAAATTGCTGCTTTTACCGGCCACGACAGCCGGGTCACATGTCTCTTTTTCAACCAGGATGCCGGACTATTGGCTGTTGGATCTGAGAATGGCAATGTGAGGGTATGGGATACTGTTACTAAAGAACCTCTTTGGATATTTGAAAATGACAGCGGTGCTATTTTTGACATGGCATTCAGCCCTGACGGCAGCCAGCTGGCAACCTCTTCCGGTGTTTCAAGCGGTTATTCGCCCGGCTCTGCAAATATTTGGAGTTTGATTACAGGTGAGGGTCTTAAGAACCTTGTATACAATTCCGATGGAAGCGGTTTGACTATGGATGACAACACCTTTGAGTTATTTACATTCAAACCTCAAAATGTAGAATACAGTCCTGATGGAACCAAGCTTATTTGCTTTTCTACAACCGATGCAACCATACATATTATTGATACCGCTGCATTTACAGAGCATGTGTCATTGAAAAACGTTTCCAGCTTCAAAGGGGCGGTGTTCAGCCCGGATGGACTCAATATTGCTACACTTGGACTTAATAACTCCATTGAAATATGGGATGCCGAAACAGGAAAGCAACTGATGGATTTTGGCAACTCCGGTACTACGGGATATGTCCTCCGGTATAGCCATGACGGAAGGTGGCTCATGGCTGTTTACTTTGATGGCATCCATATTTATGACGCAAAAACCGGTCAGGAACTGTTCTTTTTGGAACAGAACAAGTGGTATACGGATGGCCTCTTTAGTTCCGACGATCAAAGGATCTTGCTCTCCACCTATGGCAAAAGAGCATATGTATGGGATCTGATTACCTCGACAAATGAGCTTATAAGAAATGCGCGGGAGTATCTTGAGTTCTGCGGATACTGATTGTATTGATTTTAGCATATGCAACCTGCCCCCGGGATGATTTACTGCCAGGGAGTTATCCCAGGGATGATTTACCGTTTTTCGGAAAGTTATCCCTGGGATGATTTACCGTTATTTTAGATTGTAGCCTTTTTCGATGAATATGGCGCGGATTCTTTCCATCGGGATGCCCTTCAGCGCGGCGCCCTTCGGTATGGTCATGAACCGCCCCACGGTCGCCAGCATGCCCGGGCCGGTGATGCTTTCGAACCCCGCCTCCCTCATTATATCCACCACCGCGGGATCGTCCCTGCATATTTCATAAACCGTCTTTGATAAATCAATCGTTCCGCCCATGCCGCTCCTCGCATTCCATGTGAATATGGTTAGTCTACCACCCCAAAGGTAATTCAAAACACCCCCGATGATGTCAGGTAAGCCTTGGAATCCGGATTATTTGCCCGAATAAATCCGACCTTAAGTCGGCATCGACTTTTTGATATAATAATCATACGAACCCAAACCGGAGGAAATGCAATGAAAGAAAAACTTCAAAACGCCCATTCCCTGTCAATCGATGATATCGTCTCCATCGCAGAAACGGATATCGATAAAGGTTTGGGCAAGGAAGAAGCCGAAAAGAGGCTCAATGAGTACGGCCCCAATGAAATAGACTCCGGCGAAAAGGTCTCCGCATGGAAAATACTCTTTCGCAATCTCAACAACATCATAGTATATCTTCTTGTAATCGCATCGGCTGTGGCCTTCATAATGAATGACACCGTAGAAGGTTTCGCCGTGATTGTCGCAATACTGATAGCTGTCGTCTCCGGCTTCATATCCGAGTACAAGGCGGAGAAATCCATTGAATCCCTGAAAAACATGGTCAGGCACATCTCCAAGGTGATGCGGGACGGCAAGCTCAAGGAAGTCGGCTCTTCGCAGCTTGTTCCTGGTGACCTGATTTTTATAGAGGCAGGCGATTTCATATCCGCCGACGGCAGAATCGTCGGAAGTAAAAATTTCTCCACGGTGGAATCCGCCCTTACAGGCGAATCCGAAGCTTCTGAAAAAACCCATGAATTTACCGCTGATGTGAAGACAGGCCTCGGCGACAGGAAAAACATGGTGTTCACCGGTACTGCGGCGGCCCGCGGAAACGCATATGCAATCGTGACTTCAACAGGCATGTCCACTGAAATCGGCAAGATAAGCGACATGATCAAATCCTCCGAAAAAACCGCCACTCCCCTCGAGGAACAGCTTGACCGTCTGGGAAAGGTACTGATAATATTTGCGGGAATCGTTGCAGTCCTGGTCACCGTGCTTGGCATCCTGACCGGCAAAGACATCTCCGAAATGATTAAAATCGGTATAATCCTCGTTATAGCCGCAGTTCCCGAGGCCCTCCCCGCGGTGTCCACCATCACCCTTGCGATAGGAATGCGCACAATGGCCAGGCACAACGCCCTTGTCAAAAGCCTTCCCGCAGTTGAAACACTCGGCTCTACAACAGTCATCTGCACCGATAAGACCGGAACCTTGACAGAAAACCAGATGACAGTCCGCAAATTATATTTATCCGAAGAAAATTTATATGACATAGAGGGCGAAGGCTACGAACCGCAGGGCCGCTTCCTGCGCGGCGGCGAACAGATTGACGCCTTCAATAGGTTCTGCGGGAATGCATTGCCGCCGGGGTCCTGGCGAGCAACGCAACCCTTTCCAAAGAAGACGGGAATTACACCGTCATAGGCGATCCCACGGAGGGTGGAATAATAGTAATGGGTCAAAAAGCCGGAATAACCAAAAAAACCCTTGAACAGGAAGGTTACACAAAAATCGGCGAGATCCCGTTTGATTCATCCGCAAAATATATGGCTGCGGCATACGAATATCCAAACGGGAGCAAAAGCATTCTTCTAAAGGGAGCCCCGGACGTTCTTATGAACAAATCCGGTCTGTCAAAAAGGAGTCTGGAAAAATGCCGTTTGGCCAATGATGAATTCGCAAGGAACGGAATGCGGGTCCTGGCATTTGCAAAGTCCGCGGATTATGAAGGCGACGGTTCCGGGGAATCGATGAAAGCGCATCTGGAAAAGGGCATCAAACTTTTGGGCCTTGCGGGAATCATCGATCCTCCGAGGGCCGATGTCAAGGATGCCATAAAAGTTACCCTGGATGCCGGCATACGTGTAATCATGATAACCGGAGACCACCCTGAAACAGCTTTGAACATCGCAAAATCCATCGGCATGCACATAAAGGGCGATGTAATATCAGGCGTTGAAATGGACGAAATGTCGGATGACGAACTGGCCGAGGCTATCAAAAGCACATCCGTTTTCGCAAGGGTCTCCCCTGAAAACAAGCTGCAGATAGTCCGTGCGCTTAAAATCGGCAATGAAATCACAGCCATGACCGGAGACGGGGTGAACGACGCCCCGGCATTGAACGGAGCGGATATCGGAATCGCCATGGGAATACGCGGAACGGAAGTGGCCAAGGACGCCTCGGATATGATTTTGCTCGACGACCGCTTTTCAACAATCGTTGATGCAATCAAGGAAGGCCGGATCATCTTTGACAATATTGAAAAATTCGTCTATTTCCTTTTCTCCTGCAACGTGGTTGAAATATTCGCCATCTTCCTGGCAATCTCACTGTCCCTGCCCATGCCCGTGCTGCCTCTTCATATCCTGTGGCTGAATCTTGTGGTCGACATACTTCCCGCCATGTCGCTTGCATGGGAGCCCGGCGACAAGCATATAATGAAGAGAGCCCCGCGGGATCCGGAAAAGGCCATCGTAACAAAATCCTTCCTTGCGAACGTGCTGTTAAGCGGTGCTTTGATAGGCCTTGGCGCTCTGGGGATTTTCGTATTTGCCATGCAAATGGATTTCGGTGTCGATACGGCGAGAACCATGGCTTTTTCAACAATGGCCTTCGGTCAGCTTCTGCATATTTTCAATGCAAGAAATATCCGGGGATTCGGCTTTGACAAGACCGTGCTCAAGAACCTTTATCTTCCCGGCGCGGTTGCAATATCCATATTGCTTCAGCTTCTTGTCGTGTACCTGCCGTTTTTCAACAAGGTCATGGAAACCGTTCCGCTTGACGGCATCAAATGGCTTTGGGTCATCGCATTCTCAGCCATTCCCACCGCGTTGATCCAGCTCAAGCGAAAGCTTATTCCGTCCAAAGTCTGATTTTCGGAAACAATCCGTTTACAGGCCCGCGGTCTCCATCCATACAAGAAGCAACACGATGGCGGTGGAAACCGGTATCACCACTACCCAGTCGTTCACCTTGAACAATTCGGGGAATGTCATTGCTCCGTAGTCTCCTTTTGCCAGTACTCCCTTGCTTAATCTCGGATACAGGGCCGCGAAAACGGCGCTTCCGATGATGATTCCCGCAAGCCCGCCCACAAGCGCGTCAAGCCGGCCGTTGCCCACCGCTCCCGCTATGGTGCCCGGGCAGTATCCCAGAACCGCAAAGCCCACCCCGAAAATCAGGCCTCCCCATATGTTCATGCCCGCCGACCCTTCCTTGGGAGTCAGTTCGATCCAGCCCAGCGACTTCATGGCATACACGCCAAGCATTCCCACCACCACGGCGGACAGCATTATTTTAACAACCGTGAAATCATCCAGAAGGAGCTGCCCGACTATGACATCATATTTCGTCACCCCTCCCTTTTGGAGAAGAAATCCGAAGACCATGCCCGTCAGCAGCCCTTTTATAAGAGGTGAAATTGATTTTTTGTTCATCATTTTATCCCCCCTAACCTAAAATTCCGAAGATGAAGTGCGCCGCGATGATTCCTCCTATGAAGAAGAACACGCTCGCAACCCAGCTGGATATGGCCAGCTGCATGGTGCCGCTTATGCCATGTCCGCTTGTGCAGCCCCCGGCCCACCTGGAGCCGAATCCGTAATCCACCGGAATATATTTTAAGGCTTTCATGAAGCCCGTACTCCATACTGAAATATGCTACCAGAGAAAGTCCTGATGAAGGACTTCCTC
>JAWOIG010000007.1:0-52475 GCA_046484775.1 Clostridia bacterium
TTTATCAGGTCATCGGTCAGTACGGAAGGGACTTTCAAATCAGCCGCACACGGTGAAAGTCCCGAAAGTACAAACCGCTAATGACAAACCAGTCGTTGGATGAAGCAATATAGGAATAATTTATGGCTGCAGCTTTTACTGTGCAAAAACGAATTTATCAGGTCATCGGTCAGTACGGAAGGGACTTTCAAATCAGCCGCACACGGTGAAAGTCCCGAAGGTACAGACCGCCAATGACAAACCAAGTTGTTGATTGCTACCAAAACAAGAACAGTGTAAAAGAAATGAAAGTACAGACCGCAAATGACATACCGGTCGTTATATGAAGTTTTTGAAATGCGTTATTTATAGTTGGAAACAGAGGACCATGAGCAAGGACATATGATAATTTTATTAAAATTCTGAAAGAAACTATTGCAGCCAAGTCTGCCCCAGCATCAATTATGAAAATTGGTCACCACAATTTTCACATCCAAAACCCCGGAATTCTTAACATTATGTGCTATGTGAACGCCTATGTTTGAGGTATAATATTGCCGTGAATACAATGGGGTTTATGAAAGGAGAGAAAGGCTTGAAATATGCCGTTGCTCTTGCCGGCGGGGGTACCAAGGGGTCTTATCAGATAGGGGTGTGGAAAGCGCTCAGGGAGCTGGGAATAGAAATCACGGCTGTTTCAGGCACGTCCATCGGGGCCATAAACGGAGCGGCCATGGCGATCGGCGAATATGAAAAGGCAAGGAAGATATGGGAGAACCTGGATTATTCCATGGTATTCGACTATACGAAGATCAACGGCGAGCATGAGTTTTATGAAAAGTATGAGAGCATAAAGGAACAACTGAAGGATATTGCCAAAAAAAGAGGACTTGACATAACCCCGCTTCGGAAGCTTCTCAATGATGCCATAGACGAAGAAAAGCTTAGGAACAGCCCGATAGACCTCATAATCGCCACGGTATCGCTGTCGTTGTTCAAGCCGGTATACAAAAGCGCGCGTGATATACCGAAAGGCCAGGTGGTGGACTACATTCTTGCCAGCGCTGCACTGCCCATATTCGAACGAATAAAAATCGACGGCAATACGTATCTGGACGGTGGGGCATATGACCTGCTTCCGATTAATACTTTGATTGAAAGAGGCCACAGGAACATAATCGCGGTTGATTTGGTTGGTGGAATGGGAATCAAGCGCAGGATCAAAGATAAGAATGTAAATATCATCTTTATAAAAAACAGTGCAACGATAGGGGGCATCCTGGAATTCGACCCAAAACTTGCCAGGGCAAATGTAAGGCTGGGATATCTTGACGCCATGAAGGCTTTCGGGAAAAATTACGGCAAGCGGTTTTATATAGTCGATTCCGACAGACCAAAGTATATGTACGCGCTTACCCATGACGAGATGAAGCTGATTTTTGATGAAATAACAAATGGAAAACCAAACAGCGAGAAGTCCAGGGCGTTGTTGAGGCACTTGTTTCGGACCCTTAGAAAATATACTGATGAAAACCTGAATCCGGAAAATGCGGTAATCGCGGCAGCCGAGATCGCTGCGGAAACTTTTGAAATCAAGAGGGTAAGGGAGTACTCGGACGAAGCGCTCGTCAAGAGAATCGTCAAGACGCATAAATCCGTTGTGAAAGGCATTATTCCGGAGACACACAGGATCGACAGGCTGAAACTCCGCTTGTCCAATCTCCTGATAAACGATGACGAATTCCCGGGTGTGCTGCTACTAATGACGCTGCCCAAGATTTTCATAACGAACATATTCATATTCCTCATGAAGAAGCGAATGGCGAAAAAGTAATTTTTCAACAAATATCCGGTTCACATGATAGAATCAAATCAGAAGTAGAGCAAAGGAGCAATCCATGGAAATACTCAGGAATAAAAAGGGGTTCATATGTGACATGGACGGAGTGCTGTACCACGGGAACAACCTGATGCCCGGAGCCAAGAGATTCGTCGAATGGCTCAGGTCCGAAAAAAAAGAATTTCTTTTTCTGACAAACAGCAGTGAAAGGTCCCCGAAGGAACTCGAGCAAAAGCTGGACAGGCTTGGCATTGATGTGGACGATAAGAATTTTTACACAAGCGCACTGGCGACGGCAAGCTTCATTGCCGGACAAAGCCCCGGAAGCAGCGCTTATGTCATAGGTGAAGGCGGCTTGATAAATGCACTTTATGAGGCCGGCATTTCGATGAACGATGTCAATCCGGAATATGTCGTTGTAGGTGAAACAAGAAGTTATAGTTTTGAAAAGATAGAAAAGGCCGTTCAGCTGATACAAAGGGGAGCAAAACTCATCGGGACGAATCCCGACAAGACCGGACCTACTGAAAAGGGTATTATGCCTGCGACGGGAGCGCTGATAGCACCGATTGAAATCGCATCGGGAAGGAACGCTTACTTCATAGGAAAACCCAATCCGCTCATGATGAGATCCGCGGTAAAGAAACTCGGAACCGATATCAGGGAAACGGTAATCATAGGCGACAGAATGGATACCGACATCGTGGCCGGTATAGAATCGGAAATAGACACGGTGCTGGTTCTTACCGGTGTGACCGAGCGTGAAAGGATAAACGATTTTTCATACAGGCCGAAATATATCCTGAACAATGTGGGCGAAGTCCTCGATTAATCAAACGCGGCATGGGCATGGTCATCCATGGGGGGCGGCTTTAATCAAATCAAATTAAGGATGTTGTCCTCGACATCCTTTTCTGTTTTAGGCGCAGGAACATTCCTGAAAAGCTGCCAGGTTTCGACATGCCCGATTGACTCGCCGGGTTCGAGTTTTGAAAGAGGGGACAGGGTTTCCATTTCAAGCATGAAGTCTATTGTGTATGTTTCATAGCTGGAACCCGAATAGTCGGGATATATGGCGCCTTCCACGGGAATGAATTTCTTTACGAAAAGATTGCCGTGGTTTGCATAGGCGGCCCAGCCGTCAGTGTTTGAAATCCCGAACTTAAACGCATGTGTATTTTGGGGATCCTGGCGAAGTAGAATGAACTTTTCACCCCATGTGATGCGGGGATCGTTGAGCTTTGTGTAGGGCCAGAGCGAAAGCATTCGGTTGGGAAGCAGATCGGTGTCAAGCTGGTTCTGTGGAACCACTTCAACTCCTCCGGGAGCCATGACGGTAAGAGCCCACGCCGCCAGTTCGACAGCCCACATTCCTTCGTTGGCAAGATAATGCCGGAGGGTTACCCCCGATGAATTCGGGTCGAGGGTGATTTCAATATCCTTTTTTATGCCTGTCGTGGTTTCAACCGGCTGGGAAATGCAGACGCCGTTTTCAATGATGCTGACATCACAGGGAAAATTATCCGGAAAATATGAGCGGGGCTTGCCTTCCGGACTATGCCACAATCTGTGTCCCCCGTATATCCGCCACTCCTCGCCGCCGGTTTTCCCAAGCTGCCCGGATACCTCGCACATTTCGTTTTCGCCCCCGATGAAACCATACCTGATTACCCGGGGACCGACATCGCCGGTAACAATAAGCTCGACCAGCCCGTTCTGCAATCTATAGCAATTCTTCCACCCGCCGTATTCCACGATTGAAACCTCAGTCATAACATCCTCCTGCAAACCTTATATTAAAGATTATAAGACCTCATGCAGCTGATAATCAATAAAAAAACACAAGACTGAATATGCAGGCAAAAAACTGAGAAAGCAGTTTATCTTTCCTGCATAAGCATACAATGAGAAAACAAAACAAAGAATTGCCATCATTCAGTGCCGGCGGGCTTTATATTCAGGTTGATATTATAATCTACATGCGCTTGGAACTTTCATATGAGAGGGGTGAACGCTCGCAGTCCTCCTCACCAAGCGATATCTGGTATGCAAGTTTGCTTCCCTTCATTTTTTCCGCCGCAAAGCACAGGCCGTTTGTCCTTGTATCAAGGAACGGGTGGTCGATCTGGAATGGATCCCCGGCAAGTATTATTTTGGTGCCGGCGCCGGCCCTGGTAATTATTCCCTTGACCTGCTTGGGAGTAAGATTCTGGGCTTCGTCAATGATGACCCACTGCCCGACTATGGAACGCCCGCGGATAAAGGCTATCGCCTCGGTATTGATTATATTCCTGTCGAACAGTTCCTGTATCTTATCCCTCAGTTCATGCTCGTGTATGAATTTATCCTTGTTTTCCGAATCAAGCAGAATTTCCAGATTATCAATTATCGGACGCATATACGGAGCGATTTTTTCCTGTTCTGAACCGGGTAGAAATCCGATGTCCTCGTCCATCTTGACGTTCGGACGACATACCAGGATTTTGCGGTAGGCTTTTTCATCAAGAACCTGCTGGAGTCCTACAGCCAATGAGTAAAATGTCTTGGCTGTTCCGGCGGGGCCCTTTAGTATTACCAGCGGGGCTTGCTCGGAATCCATCATCAGCGCCTCCTGGATGAATTTCTGGTTTGCATTTCTCGGGGAAACACCGAACGGGCGCTCCTTTGAATGCCACAGTTTGACGACCCTGCTTCCGTCATACCTGCCAAGGGCCGCATGGTTGCTGTTTGTCAGTGAATGGATAATCAGGAATTGATTGACGGTCAGATAGTCCCCGGCCATGATCGAGTTTTCGTAATTAAGATAAAGGCCGTCGGTTTCCATGTATCCAAATTCATAGAAGCCGTTGATTTTTTCATCCACGGCATATACGGTACATCTGCCGGTATACTGCTGCTCATAATCCGGAACCTGCTCGGCATAGAAATCCTGTGCCGTTACACCGACTATCTCAGCTTTTATCCTTTCAAAGATGTCCTTTGAAACGAGTATGACGTTGAGGCCTTCATCCTTCAGGCCAAGACAAACCTTCAGAACCCTGTTGTCATTCTTTTTGGGATCCCAGCATTCGGGCAGGCGAACATTTTCACAATTTAACTCTATCCTCAGCATTCCTCCGCTGTCAAGAGGAACACCGGTGCTGATGTTGCCGGTCATCCTAAGGTCGTCAAGAATGCGGGATACTTCCCTGGCATTGGCGCCAAGCTCGCTTGAGTCCTTCTTGAACTTGTCAAGTTCTTCAAGCACAACGGCGGGAATTACAATGTCATTGTCTTCAAAATGATAGATTGCATATGGGGATTGCAACAGGACGTTTGTGTCTATTACGAATGTTTTCTTCATCTGCAGACCTCCGTTCGGAATAAAAAAGCACTTTCGAATAAGGTCGTCGAAAATGCTTCAATTCAAGTTAATAACGGTTCTTCTACTGTGCTTCGTTGTGGTTATCTTTGGTTTTGTGTTTTTCAATAACATCACCTGTTGTATACATTATAATACATGGAGTTCCAATAATCCACAATATTTACGATATATTTAAAATAAAAACACAACATATGGCGTCTTGAAGACGCAGAATCCACACATCCACGGAAAGAGCCATTTTTGGTAAATATGTCCAAATACTTTTATGTAATATGCCTTGAAAGGGTTGATTGACGGGGTAAATGCTCCATGTTATAATTCTCTTAGTTAATTCTGATTTTTTCAAAATTTCCGAATAAATTCAATATCCGTCTTGGAGAGGTGTTTAGAATGCAGGATATAAAGATACTTAAAACGAAAAAGCTTGAGGATTTGCGTTATATAGCCAAAATGATGGGCATCAAAAGCATAACGAAATACAGAAAAGATGAACTCGTCGATTTGATAGTAAAAGCAGGCTCAAAGGAAAATGAAAAGCCGGCTTCGACAAAAACAAGGGGCCGTATAAAAGTGCAGACGGAACCAGCCAAAGATGAGGCAACCGCAGGGTCGGAAGATATAACAGCGCCGGAAATGCCGGAGGGAGAAGCTGCGGCGGAACCCATCGAATCTGAAAAAAAAGCGGCGGAGGAAGTCCAGGAGCAGGATCCGGTTGAGGGAATACTTGAAGTACTTCCTGACGGATATGGGTTTTTAAGACGCGAGAATTTCACCTATGGACCAAGGGACATCTATGTTTCACCTTCACAGATAAGAAAACTCAATTTGAAGACAGGAGACAAGATTTCCGGCATAGGCAGGGTCAAGACCGAAGGCGAGAAATTCCAGGCGCTTCTTTTCGTAAATACGGTCAACGGCGACGATCCGGGTGCTGCAATCAGGAGAAAATCCTTTGATACGCTTACACCCATATTCCCGCAGGAAAGACTCAGTGTAGAAAAGAATCCCAAGGAATTATCAACCAGAATAATCGACCTGATAGCTCCGATAGGAAAAGGCCAGAGGGGCATGATAGTATCTCCGCCGAAGGCAGGAAAAACGGTTCTCCTTAAAAAAATAGCAAACAGCATAACGCAGAATTATCCCGAGGTAGTTCTTATTGTCCTTCTTGTGGATGAGAGACCGGAGGAAGTTACGGACATGCAAAGATCCATAGACGGGGAAATTGCATACAGCACATTCGACAAGGTTCCGGAAAATCATGTAAAGATTGCAGAGCTTGTGCTCGAAAGAGCCCAAAGACTGGTTGAACAGGGCAAGGATGTAGTCATACTTATGGACAGCATAACCAGGCTGGCGAGGGCATACAACCTTACGATGACTCCCACCGGAAGAACATTGTCCGGCGGACTTGATCCGGGAGCCCTTCACAGTCCGAAGAGATTTTTCGGAGCCGCCAGGAACATAGAGTTCGGGGGGAGCCTTACCATAATAGCTACAGCCCTGGTTGAAACAGGCAGCAGGATGGATGACGTCATATACGAGGAATTCAAGGGGACGGGAAATCTTGAGCTTCACCTGGACAGAAAGCTGTCGGAAAGGCGCATATTCCCGGCGATAGACATCAGCAAATCCGGGACCAGAAGGGAAGACCTGCTGTTGAATCAAAAGGAACTCGAGAGCATATGGACCATAAGGAAGGCAATGAGCAACATGGGGACCGCCGAGGTCACGGAATGGTTCATTGACAAACTGATGCGTACAAAGACAAATGCGGATTTTGTCAACAATATAAACACCAAGACCGGTATTTCGACGAATGAATACTCGTAAAAAAATCTTGTAATATAAAAAGGGGTATGTTATAATACCCCTTGCGTTATTTGTAACGAAAGTTTTGAATATACGACCTTATGAAAGAGGTGAGAGGATGAAAAAGGATACACATCCCAATTACGGAAAAGCAAACGTGCGCTGTGCATGTGGAAATACATTTGAAACAGGTTCCACTAAAAAGGAGATCCATGTGGAAATTTGCTCGAGCTGCCACCCGTTTTTTACTGGGAAGCAGAAGCTTGTCGACAGCGGCGGAAGAGTTGACAGGTTCAAAAAGAAATACGGTATTGAATAACACAAAGAGGCCGGTAAATACGGCCTTTTTATTTAGAGGTTGAAATGGAAAAAAGAACCAGCATCGGCGGAATGGCGCTTCTTGAAGGAATAATGATGCTAGGGCCCGAGAAAAAGGCTGTCGCCGTAAGGAAACCGGATGGCGGAATAGATCTTTCTACCGAAACACTGGCATATAATAAGAAACTCAGGAAAATACCTCTTGTCAGGGGAATGTACGGAATATTCGCCCAGATGGTATATGGAATAAAGGCGCTTATGCACGCGGCTTCATTCGTTGACCTTGAGGATGACGAAGAAGAAGGAGGAAAGGAAGAGAAACCTTCGAAATTCGACGCCTGGATGACGCGCAGATTCGGCGACAAGGCTTTCAATATAATAATATATTTCAGCGTCGGCTTTGCCCTTCTATTTTCCGTGGCCCTTTTCATACTGCTCCCCAACTTCCTGGCCGGACTATTTGCGACGGGGAACGTAATCGTCAACAATCTGATTGAAGGGGTAATCAGGGTTGCCATATTCTTTGGATATATAGTACTGGTATCAAGGATGAACGACATCAAGCGTGTATGGATGTACCACGGAGCAGAGCACAAGACAATCAGCTGCTATGAAGGCGGCGAGGAGCTTACGGTTGAAAATGCAAGGAAATACTCAACCAGGCATAAAAGGTGCGGAACATCATTTTTGTTCATAGTGCTTATTGTAAGCGTACTAGTATTCTCGTTCACCGGGTGGAATTCAATAATACTTAACCTTCTGATAAGGCTGCTTCTTATTCCGCTGGTGGCGGGAATAGCATATGAGATTATAAAACTTGCAGGCAGGAGCGACGGTCTTTTTTCAAAGATAGCCAGCGCTCCGGGACTTTTCTTTCAGAGATTTACCACAAAGGAACCTACCGACGATATGCTGGAAGTTGCAATAGAGGCATTCAAGGCCGTCATACCGGAGGAAAAAGGCTCTGACAAATGGTAATAGGCGAGTTGCTGTCAGACGCATCATACATATTGAAGGATCATGGAATCAGCAACCCCTACAATGAGGCGCTGATTCTTTTATCGTTTGCGCTTGGCTGTGAAAAATCCCGCTTATTCGCTCATTCCGATGAGAACGTTCCTGAGGAAATGCGTGAAGTTTTCTCGGGTTATGTCGACAAAAGGAAAAAGAGGGTTCCGGTCGTATACATAACCGGCAAGGCATGGTTCATGTCGCTTGAATTTGAAATCGAGCCGGGCATTCTTATACCAAGACCCGAAACCGAAGGCCTGGTAGAAGAAATACTGAACCAGGCTGCATTTTATAATCAGGATTCTGTAAAACTGCTTGACATGTGCTGCGGGTCCGGATGCATAGGGATTTCCGCCGCGTATTATGAAAAGAATATAACGGCGGATCTTGTGGACATCAATCCGGCATGCGTACAGGCTTCCTTGAAAAATACAGCCAAACACAATCTCGGGGAAAGGGTAACTGTGACTGAAAGCGACCTTTTCACAGGTGTAAAAGGAAAGGCATACGATATAATCGCATCAAACCCTCCCTATATTCCGTCTGATCAAATAGCCGGACTTGATGACGACGTAAGGCTGTACGAACCTTTGTCCGCACTCGACGGAGGCCGGGACGGCCTGGATTTCTATAAAAAACTTGCAGAAGAGGCCAAACGGCATCTCGCTCCACTTGGCCATATTATCCTGGAGGCGGGAATCGGGCAGTCAGAAAAAATAGTCGGATTGCTTGAGTCGGGCGGTTTCGATTCAATATCCATAAAGAATGACCTTCAGGGAATTCCAAGGATAATCACCGCTTCGGCATCTTCCATTCAACTAAAATGATGTAATAGCCATAATATCCTATGGTATAATGCAAGACAGAATATACCGGAGGAAAACATGAAAGACGAGAGCATACTTGTTTCGGCGCGCTCCCCTGAACTTGCAGGGAAAGTCAGGCTCGTGCTGGAACAGGAGTTTTTCAATATTACGGATATATGCTCATCCGGAACTGAGACCCTTAGAAAAGTAAGGATGTACAAGCCTGACCTGGTTATTTTGGATTACGATCTCGGGGACATGACCGGGTTCCAGGTAGCAGAAGTTGTAATAAGCGGTGGACTTGGTTCTGTAATTATGCTGGCAAACCAAATGCAGAAGGATTATGCGGAACAATATTTCGAATACCCTTACCTCATATGCCTGGTAAAACCAATCAACAAGGCGGTCCTTTCAAATTCAGTGGAAATTGCACTGAAAAGCAGAAGGGGTCTGCGGACGCTGGAAGATGAAATAGTACGGCTGAAAGATGACATAGAAACAAGGAAGTTCGTCGAAAAAGCCAAGGGAATACTTATGGAAAAGCTGGGCATCGGCGAGGAGGAAGCCTATGCGCGAATCAGAAGACGC
The DNA here is from genome assembly GCA_046484775.1 of Clostridia bacterium. Taxonomy (GTDB): domain Bacteria; phylum Bacillota; class Clostridia; order DUPQ01; family DUPQ01; genus JAFGQE01. The sequence continues at coordinate 9,719 of JAWOIG010000007.1, forward strand.
AGCATGGACAGCCAGATGCCGATGAAGATGGTGGCAGAGATTATTATAGAAACAATGTGCTGAGGAGTTTTATGAGGAAAGACAGATATGGATTCAACGACCTGCTTGAGATAATGCAAAAGCTGAGAAGCCCCGGGGGATGCCCGTGGGACAGGGAGCAGACCCATGTATCCTTGAAGAGATATATGGTTGAGGAAGCATACGAAGCGCTCGAGGCCATTGATTCCGGTAATGATGCAAAGATTTCCGAAGAACTGGGAGATGTGCTTTTGCAGGTGGTCTTTCATTCCCAGATAGCAATGGAGGAAAACAGATTTGATGCGGGGGATGTTGTTGATGGGATATGCCGCAAGCTGATTGAAAGGCATACCCATGTCTTTGGGGATGTAATTGCAAAGACGCCGGACGAGGTATTGAAGAACTGGGATAAAATAAAAAACAAAGCAAAGGGACTTGAATCCCATACCGAAAGGATTTTTGACATTCCTAAAAATTATCCCGCTTTGTTGAGAAGCCTAAAGATACAGGAAAAGGCCGCGAAGGCCGGTTTTGACTGGGACAGCGTCGATGGCGCGGTTCAAAAGACTCTTGAGGAAATCGGCGAGGTCGTGAAAGCGCGGGATGGTGGGGACAGGCAGGAAATCGAGGCCGAGATAGGCGACCTGCTTTTTTCGCTGGTTAATGTTAGCAGGTTTTTGAAAGTAGAACCCGAGACGGCACTTCAGTCAACGGCCGACAGATTTGTAAGAAGATTTGAATTCGTTGAAAACGAGTGCCGGAAAAGAGGGATGGAAATGGAGCGGATGTCCCTTGCAGAGCTTGATTTATTCTGGGACAAGGCAAAGGAGGGAGGCGTGTAATGAGGCTGGATAAGTTTTTAAAGGTTTCAAGGCTGATAAAAAGAAGAACTGTGGCGGCCGAGGCCTGCGCCAACGGCAGGGTCAGTGTCAACGGAAGGGTTGCGAAGCAATCGACCGATATCAAGGAGGGCGATGTAATTGAGATTGCTTTCGGCAGCGGCAGGACCAAAATAAAGGTAATCAGTATTTCAGCGCAGGCAAACAAGGAAAATGCCAGGGAAATGTACGAAATCGCGGAGTAAGTGCAATCTGAAAAAAACAGTTTGACAAGCATTGGATGATATGTTACTATCGACTGGCAATAAAACAAAGAAGAAGTGATCCGCTTCTCACCCCCCGGACCAAGTCCTGACGGGTTAATATAAAAGATGTGTAAGCGTTTTTATTCGGCGGGTTGTTTCTATGGCCCGCTGTTTTATTGCGGGGAACACTGGGCGGGATAATGAAGGTGCATTGCGACAGACCGTGAATGGTCTGAATAAAACGGAGGTGGAAAATATCGCTACCAAAAAAAAGGATTCAAAGAACCATATGAGGATCAATGAGGAAATAAGGTGCAAGGAAGTGCGCCTGATAGGTCCTAACGGGGACATGATGGGCATAGTCACCCCGGAGAAAGCGCTTCAGATTGCGGCGCAGAATGAACTGGACCTGGTGGAAATATCCCCGAAGGCAAGTCCACCCGTATGCAAGATCATAGATTATGGCAAGTATATGTTTGAAATGGCAAAAAAGCAAAAGGAAGCCAACAAACACCAGAAGGCAACGGATATGAAGGAAGTCTGGTTGAAACCGAAAATCGAGGAACATGATTTCAGCTTCAAGACAAAGAATGCCAACAAGTTTTTGGCCGAAGGCCACAAGGTTAAGGTCAGCCTAAGGTTCAGGGGACGGGAAATGAGTTATACGAACATGGGAAGGGAACTGATGCTCAAATTCGCGGAGGCATGTTCGGAAAACGGCGATATGGACGGAAACCCCAAGCTTGAAGGTAAAAATATGTTGATGATGCTTTCACCAAAGCAAAGCAAGAAGAAATAAAGGAGGGGACAGAAATGCCCAAGATCAAAACACATAGTGCTTCCAAAAAGAGGTTCAGCAAGACAGGCGGAGGCAAAATTAAAATGAGCCATGCTTTTAGAAGCCACAGGCTTATTTCGAAGAGCAAAAAGGCCAAGAAATCGCACAGACTGGATGCCTATGCGTCGGACGCAAATTCAGCAACTGTAAAGAAACTCATACCATACAAATAATATACAAACCAGGCTACTGCCGGAACCGTATGGAACGGTTCGAAATAAGAGGAGGTTTTTAAGATGGCAAGAGTAAAGGGCGCGGCAACAACCCGTGCAAGACATAGAAAAGTAATTAAGCAAGCAAAGGGATATTTTGGAACTAAAAGCATAAACTACAAGGTTGCCAAACAGGCGGTCATGAAATCGCTTCAGTACGCCTATAGGGACAGGAAGGCGAATAAAAGAAATTTCAGGAAAATCTGGATTACGCGTATCAACGCCGCAGCCAGAATAAACGGAATGTCATACAGCAGGTTCATGAACGGGCTTAAGCTGAGCGGCATTGAATTGAACAGGAAAGTCCTGGCGGATATGGCTGTCAATGATCCCGGCGGATTTGCCACACTGGTGGAGCAGGCAAAGAAAAAGAGTTGAAATGCAAAGAATTGACTCGGATGAAAATAAAAAACTAAAGCGGCTGATAAGCCTTAAGCAGAAAAAGGTTCGGGTAAAAGAGGGCCTTTTTCTTATTGAGGGAATAAAAATGGTCAATGAGGCGCTGGACTCGTATAAAGCTGTCGATTTCATCCTCATATCCGACTCGTTTCTGCTTAAAAGCGAAACATTTGTCCGCGAACTGGAAAAATCCGCTATAGAAATATATATAACCAGGGACGGGCTTTTCAACAGATGCTCATCGCTTGCAACCCCGCAGGGCATATTGGCGCAATTGAAAATTCGAAAAGAAGGCCTGGAGGATATTCCCCGGGATAAAAATATAGTCATGCTGGATGCACTTAAGGATCCGGGCAACCTGGGAACAATAGTGCGAACGGCCGATGCCTTCGGGTTTGGCGGGGTTTTGCTCCTTCCCGATTGTGCGGAGATATATAACCCGAAGACAGTGCAGGCTGCGATGGGTTCGATTCTTCGCGTACCATGCCTGAATGTGGAATATGACAGTTTGGATATGCTTAAGAACGCGGGGTATTTAGTCTATGGAATGGACTCAAGTGGCGAGGACATGAGGGAAGAGAAGTTTCCAGGCAAGTCTGTTGTGGTTATAGGCAGCGAATCCCATGGTTTGAGCCGGGAGACGGTCCAAAGGTGCGACAGGCTGATCAGCATAAACATGAGCGGAGGGGCGGAATCGCTTAATGCCGCTGTTGCGGCAGGCATTATCATGAACAGACTTTCCTGAATGTGTTAATATATAGAAAAAGCTCTTGGAGGTTCATATGTCAAAAATAGGTTTGCAGCTCTATTCCATCAAGGAAATTGCGGAAAAGGATTTTTTTGGCGCAATAAGACTGGCCGCTGAATGCGGCTATAAGGGAGTTGAATTTGCCGGATTCTTCAATTCTTCAGCTGCTGATGTAAAAAAACTACTGGCTTCAGAGGGATTGGAAGCCTGTGGCAGCCATACTTCCATAGACCTTCTTCTGGGTGATTTCGATATAACCGCCGAGTATAATCTTGCAATCGGCAATAAATACATAGTAATTCCTGCAATTCCAAGGGATATGTATGGAAGCAGGGATGCCTGGCTGCGTACTGCTGAAATATTGAACGGCCTTAGCGAAAAGCTCAGGGAAAGAGGGCTGATGCTCGGATACCATAACCATGCGTATGAATTCGAGAACATTGAAGGGGAGTATGGTTATGATATACTTGCCAAGGCTACCAAAAAGGATATATTGCTGGAGATTGACACTTACTGGGTGGCATGGCCCGGACTTGATGTCATTGAATATGTCCGCAAGTATAAGGACAGGCTTGAACTTATTCATATAAAGGATATGGACGAAAATAAAAACAGCACCGAGGCGGGCAGCGGAACCATAGATTTCAGAGCGATTGTAAAAGAAGCGGAGCTGACGGAATGGTTCATCGTCGAGCAGGAGCATTTTACCATGCCTCAGGAAGATTCAATAAGGAAAAGCTGCAGTTATTTGAAGGGAATACTCGGATGAGTGCAATTAACTCAATTAAATATAATGAAAAGGGACTGGTTCCGGTAATTGCTCAGGACAATGATTCAGGTATAATCCTGATGATGGCATATGCAAAACGGGAACAGCTTGAAAAAACACTGTCGTCCGGGCTTGCCCATTATTTCAGCAGGAGCAGAAATTCAGAATGGCTGAAAGGGGAAACATCAGGGCATTATCAGCATGTCACCGGCATTTTGGTGGATTGCGACATGGATTGTGTCATTTACAAAGTCAAACAGGATGGGGCTGCCTGCCATACGGGCGAGTATTCCTGCTTTTACAGAAAGATAAATGATGAGGGAGAACTTGAAAATGAGTGAAAAACAAAACATTCTTGACGAGCTGTATGCGGTCATCTGCGAGAGGAAGGAAAATCCAAGGGAAGGATCGTATACAAATTATCTTTTTGATAAAGGCATAGACAAGATTCTGAAAAAGGTCGGCGAGGAATCGTCCGAGGTCATCATAGCCTCAAAAAACGACCGCACTGAAGAGATTGTCTATGAATCTGCGGACTTGATTTATCACCTTATGGTTTTATTTGTGGAAAAGGGAATAACCCTGGACGATATATTTGATGAACTGCGCAAGAGAAGATAATCGGTGTGTCATCCTTCGAAAGCAATGACCCTGTTTCTTCCTGAACGCTTGGCTGCGTACAATGCTTTGTCAGCATCGATATACATTGAATTGAATTCCATGTTCTTGTTTCCTATCGCCGATGAAATGCCCAGGCTGATCGTAAGTTTCCCTAAATCCGAGTTTATGTTGGGGATGCAGGCATTCTCGATGTTTCGGCGCAATTTTTCGGCCACTATTCCCGCAGCATCGATGGGAGTGAAAGGCAGTATGATGGCGAACTCCTCTCCGCCGTATCTGTATATGGAGTCTGTTGAACGCTTCAGGGTATTCTTCATGATTTCTGCCGCTTTCCTAAGGCATAAATCCCCCTCTATATGTCCGTATGTATCGTTGAATGTCTTGAAATGATCAAGATCGATAAGAAGCAATGAGAACTCCTTGCCGCTTCTGCCCGACCTTTTCCATTCCGTTTCCATCATCTCGTCAAGTTTTCTTCTGTTGTATACATCGGTAAGGGCATCGATTTCAGAATGCTGCTTCAGCATGTTGTTCTGGGATATTAGCTGCAGGTCCTTGCTGTATGAATCAACCCTTAGGGAATAAAAGAGAATGGATATGGTTATCGAAATGATGAAGAACCCCCAGGCGTCCATCAACAAAGGCACTGCGATGGTTTCACCGAATGGATTCATGGCAAGGATGAATAGGGTCAGCAAAGTTTGAGAGGGAGCCATGATGGATATTATTTCCCAGAAGCTCAGGAAGGGAACCACTGCAACCGACAGCATTATAAAAATATATATATTCGGAAGAAAGCCTTCGTCATAGCCGAAAAGTATCACACAGACTCCCCAGATTAAAATGAGCATGAGACCGGTGCTTATTATCAACCGGAAAAAAAGTATGTACTTATATTTCAGTTTTTTCTTCATATAGTGCAGCGCCGTCGTAAAAAGAAGCATGAAAGGTATTATTATGAGATACAGGATTATGTAATTCTCTCTCTGGGCACCGCTGATATTTAAGATTCCGGGCAGGAGTGCCACAATAAGCATCACAAGTTCAGCGACAACGAAAACAAGACCCGCAATCTTGAGTCGTTCCAAATTGAGCTCAAGATTTGCATAAATGAACTTTGTCTGTTCATCATGGGATAAGCCGGGTATTTTAATCAGGTATTTCCTGGCATCCATTGAGAATCTCCATTCAGCTGCCAAATTTATACTGTCATCAATTATAGTATAAAAGCAAATGATTTGAAAGACATCAGAATCATTGCAGCTAAATTGACGGAAACCGCAGGAATGTCAAGCAAATACGGTGGTTTCATATCAATGAAACGTGAGAATTGCAGCTGGCTGAGGCTGTAGGCCGACGGCTTCGGGAATGATGAAGATTTTACTTGCCAATTTAAAAAGAAGTGGTAGAATATGTTTAGCCATTTTTCGAACGATGAGGAAAACCAAGAAAGCACGAGAATGAAGACATTTAACCCAAAGCTATTTACAACTCTCAGAACCTATTCCAGGAAACAATTTTTAAATGACGTCACGGCCGGTACGATAGTGGCAATCATTGCGCTTCCACTGTCGATTGCCCTGGGCATTGCATCCGGGGTAAGCCCTGAAAAAGGTCTTGTTACGGCAGTAATAGCCGGATTCCTGATTTCGTTTCTTGGAGGCAGCAGGGTACAGATCGGCGGTCCGACCGGAGCTTTCATGATCATTGTATACAATATCGTGGCTACTCATGGAATATCGGGGTTGATTACCGCGACCTTCATGGCCGGCGTCATTATGATATTGCTTGGATTGCTTCGTCTGGGCAACGTAATCAAATTTGTCCCATATCCAATAATCTCAGGTTTTACAAGCGGGATAGCACTTGTAATATTCACGTCCCAGATAAAGGATTTCCTCGGGCTTGAACTTAATGGGAATCCAACGGAATTTCTTGAGATCTGGCGAAACATATTTGCATCGCTGGGAGAAACCCGCTGGGAGACGCTTGCGGTGGGTGCGGCGGCGCTCTCTATACTTATCATATGGCCAAAAATCAGCAAAAAAATACCTGCGTCACTGATCGCCATAATAATTACGACAGCGGCTGTGTTTTTCCTAAAGATGGACGTGATGACGATAGGAGGGAAATTCCAGAATCTATCGGGCTCTTTCCCTGCCCCTGCATTTCCTGTCTTCAATATGGAATTGGTAAAAAGCCTTATGGGGCCTGCGGTTTCGATAGCAATCCTGGGCTCAATCGAATCATTGCTTTCTGCAGTCGTCGCTGATGGCGTGATAGGAGGCAAACATCGGTCCAACACCGAGTTGATAGCCCAGGGAATAGCCAATATCGCATCGTCCTTTTTTGGAGGAATTCCGGCTACCGGCGCTATAGCAAGAACAATGGCAAATATCAAGAACGGCGGACGCACACCAGTAGCCGGAATAGTTCACTCGATAGTTCTGGCGCTTATAATGATATTTCTTCTGCCTCTCGCAAAACTCATTCCGATGGCAGCCTTGTCTGCGATACTGATAATGGTGGCTTATAACATGAGCGAATGGCGGGAGTTCCGTGCTATGTTCAAATCACCAAAGAGCGACCTTGCGGTCATGCTGATAACATTCGGCCTAACAGTTATGATCGACCTTGTTGTTGCAATTGAGGTGGGAATGGTCATGGCCGCAATACTTTTCATGAAGCGAATGGCTGATGTTACCAATGTCAAGGAAATAAAAATGGATGCAGCCGAGGAGCTGAATGGAATCGAAAGAGAGGACATCATTCCATACGACTCCATGTCGCCAGACATTCAGATTTATGAAATAAACGGTCCTTTCTTTTTCGGTGCGGCCGAGAAATTCATCGACGGCATCAAGACACTGAACAGCAGGACGCGCATTGTCATAATCAGGATGAGAAACGTGCCGTTCATCGATGCGACGGCTTTACGAGCATTCGAGGAAGTTGTCAGGCACTGCAATTCCATGAAGATAGGTCTTCTTGTTTCAGGATTGAACCCAAAGGCAAAACAGGAGCTTTCGGGAAGCAAGGTATATGAAAAAATAGGCGGAGACAGATTTTTCAATACAGTCGAGGAAGCAATGGCGTATGGCAGGTCTTTGATTTAGGACAATGCCAAACCATCCTGCAGGTGGTAGCACCAATGGAAGAAATAAATTCCACGCCGCCTTATGCTGTAAGAAGCATACCGAGGAAACTTTGATCAAAGGCATACGGTTGCGGCAAGCGTGGCATATATTTGTCTTGACACATAAAAGAGCAATTGGGTATAATACTTTTTGCATATCAATACGCGAGGATGGCGGAACTGGCAGACGCGCACGGTTGAGGGCCGTGTTCCTTACAGAGTGTGGGTTCGAGTCCCATTCCTCGCACCAGAAAAGGCGGTTTGTGAAAACAGGGCGCCTTTTCCGCACTTTGGAATAGTAAAAACACCCTTATTGAAAACGAAAGATATTATAATGAGGTACACTGCGAAACGAGATGGGAATCCCCGCCAAAAAGTCGAATGCCGCGGTTCGCCGTGTATATGATATAATTTATTGACGGAGGCGGCAGGTGTTGATGGAAAAAAATATTTTTTCGTTTGAGGGGAATATATGCGGCCGTGACAGGGCCGGCATTGCAGGACGTTTGGGAATGGTATTCTGGCTTTACGGTCTTTCGGGATCGGGGAAATCCGTTATTTCCAGGCTTGCCGAGGAAAAGCTTTTTTCCATGGGAATTTTGTGCTATCGGTTGGATGGAGACAACCTGAGAATCGGTCTCAACTCAGATCTGGGTTTTTCCGAGAAAGACAGGGATGAGAATATCAGGAGGGCGGCGGAAACGGCAAAACTGCTTGCAGATGCAGGTATCATTGTAATTTCGGCATTCATAACACCGCTTGAGGAAAACAGGAAAACCGCAAATGATATTCTGGGAAGCCTTTATAACGGCGTATATGTCAAATGCGATATCAGGACTTGCATTGAAAGGGATCCCAAGGGTTTGTACAAAAGGGCGGCTTCCGGTGAAATAGAGGACTTTACCGGCATATCGGCTCCATTTGAAGAAGGCTGCGGGGATGAACTTGTTATTGATACGGTCCTGCATGATGCGAATGAGTGCGCGGATATTCTGGTAAAATTCATCCTGGATAAAACCGCATTGGCATAAAAGTCCATGGAAGCGGGACACAGGGATGACGTTCCGATAAAAAGGAGAAACAATATGGCTGGAATTTTTGGATATAAACAAGAACAACAAAAAGACGAACCAAAGGCAAATGGGAAATTCATGGGTCTTGTCAACCTGTTGATGAGGAAAATATGGGACATTACAAAGGTCAACATAATCAGCTTTTTGTTTTACATCCCGTTTTTTGCGATTGTTTGGTTGGTATCATACTGGTTTATACCGGCTGAGGGTGCGGGAATCTTCAATTATAAGATCTACACGCCATCGGATTCAGCTTTGATTGACCTTATTAGAAGACTTATGATTGGCTCTATCCTGGTGACAATCCCGATAACCGTATTCGGGCCTGCGGCCGCGGGAGCAACATATGTGTACAGGGGTTTTGTGAAAGGACAGGCAGTCTTCGTCTGGAGCGACATGTGGTCGAATATAAAGAAGTTTTTCTGGAAATCAATGCTTGTTACCGTCATTGATATTGCGATTTTGTTCTTTTCGGGAATTGCCATCCAGTTTTACCCACAAGTGCTCGATGGATTCATGGAAGCCGCGATTGTGTATCTGATTGTCATCTTCCTGTTTCTGTTCTTCATGATGCATTTCTATATTTACCAGCTTATGATAGGGTACAATCTCAGTGTTGTAAAACTTTACAGATATTCCTTCGTATTCGCATTGCTCCGTTTGTTCCCGAATCTCGCCATATTGATTCTGTGTATATTCATTACAATAGCACCATATGCCATACATATCATGGTCGGCAACGGGCTGCTGATATTCCTGACCATCGGCCTTTGCGGAACCATAATCAATTATTACTCATGGCCGGCCATAGAAAAGCACTTTGAACCGCTGGTTAAAAAGTAAGATGCAGTCAATGATGAAAATATCAGAATGGGAAAAAATAAATTCAAAAAAACCCGGGAGGAATGATGATTGAAAATAACACGGTGGATATAATTAATAAAGTCTACGGGTATGAAATAATCAGCGCACCGGAAATACTGGCATTGAAAAAAAGCATGGATATTATTCTTGCTGAACTGGGCATAGAACCGATATACGAATTTCTGTCTTATGACATAACCGAATACTCCGAGGCAAGGAAGACCATTCATGCCAGACGTTTCTATCAGCTTTTCAAACCGGTCTTTAGCTTCACGCAGTTCAATATGGAAACATTTCACAAGATACAGGCGGGCTGCCTGTTTATATCCGCCACATCGGGAATAATGAGGGGTTATGATGAATTTGAATACTCCGGATTTGTAAGGGAAGTCCTGAATGAACTCGGCAGGATTGACGGCGGCAGATACCATAACAGGACGGCAAAGGAAAAGCTGATGGCATTGCAGAATCTGTTCGATAAATTCGGGCACGTGTCCATTGGGATATACAGCCTTCAGATATTCACAAAATTCGGTATGGCGATGCAAAAGCTGAACAAGGTGCCCGAAGGATATCCGCGTCGGCTCCTGGATGACATAATGGAGGACATAAACAATCAAAAAAACCCCATTGATAAGATCAGGAAGCTTCTGTCTCTGGAAGTGGCGTCCGAAGCCGGGATAAACGAGGCCATTGATGAATATATAGATTATGCTTTATCCGACATATCAGCATACAGCATCTCTGCGGAAAAGAAAAAGTCGTCAAAATCAAAAAAGGGATTGGCAGCCGAAATCTCGGCTGAAGTACGGGATTTTTTCAACGGTTATAAAAAGGAAGCCAGGGATATACGGCATATGTCCGGAAGTTTCCGTGGAAAACTCTTGCTTTTCGATGAAAATCCGGGAAACAAGGCAATATCGGTGCTTTATACTGCATTGCTTGACAGGCTTGTACGAGCTTATGACAATCTTCGTTATTATGAGGAAGTATCCTTCGTCAAGCAGCTTAACATGATTTTCATAACCAGGATCAAGGAAATTCTTTTGGAACAGCGCAAGCAGGAAATGAATGTTATTAGAAATGAATGCATACGGATAATAGAAGATAATATAGCAGGTATGATGGTATACGAACTCGACGGTGTACTTGCGGCACTTTCCGTTGACAAGGATGAATTTGACGATGCATACGGCATAGATTCCGACGAATCAGAAGCTGCTATAATCGAGCTTGATGATTATCTTGATGCAAATCTTGACATGGCCGGAAAAATACAGGATGATATGCGAGCCAATTTAAAAAGAATACTTAATCCGGGGCTTATGGGAAAGACCGAGAAGGAAATGCTTCAGTCAGTGATATATGATTTCAATCATGTGCTTGAATTTTTATCGGAGGATGAAGAATGACGGTTCGTGTATCGGCTCCAAGCCGGCTATGCTTGTTTGGGGAACACCTTGACTACCATCATCTGGAAGTTGTCACGATGGCAATCGACCTTCGTTTCCACGCGGAGATATCCGCCAGGAACGACGGGCTTGGGGTAATTGAAATCAAAGATGAAACAATAGATACGCTTAATCAGGAAAACACATGGAAAAGATATGAAAGATTTGAATTTGACCTTGCATCCGAATTAATTTACACCGGCTCCCGGGACTATTTCAAAAGCTGCTTCAATGTTATAAAAAGGAGGGGATACGACATATCCTCTGGTTTTGATATAAAGATGGATTCCGAGATTCCGATAGGCAAGGGAATGTGCTCTTCAAGCGCCATGGTGGTGACCTTGATCAAAGCCGTTTTGGAATGCATTGATGCGGACATTAAGGATTCAGGTTCGGAAATTGCGCAGATGGGATATGAGGCGGAGGTCTCGGAGTTCAACGAGCCGGGTGGGAAAATGGATCATATGGCAAGCGCTTACGGGGGCATCCGGAGATTTGGTTTTTCAGACATTAAGAATCCGACTATGGAAGCGCTCGGGAATCTCCCAACCGGAGAATTCATTTTATTTGACAGCCTTCAGAGAAAGGATACTATAAAGGTTCTTGAAACCGCCAGGAAACCCGTCGAGGAAGCGGTTAGACTCCTGGGACTGAAGAGCATTGCGGAGATCGGCATCAAGGCGCTTGGCGAATCAAATATTCCCATTGGATACAAGAATCCGGCAATGGCTGCGCTTTACAATTATGATATCCTCAAACAATTTCTATCAATGCATTTATCGGGGACTATAACACCGGAACAGTTCGGTGAAATGCTATACAGGCATCATTGCCGGCTCAGGGACGGACTTGGCATATCCACGGATTCAATCGAGGAAATCCTTGATACAGCAATGCATAACGGCGCGCTCGGCGGCAAGCTGAATGGAACGGGCGGAGGTGGATGCTGCTACGTATTCTGCCATGAAAAGGATGCCGGTCGCATAATCGGTTCAGTGGGCGCAAAGGGTTATCCGGGAAGAATCGTAAAAACGGCCGGTGAAGTTGCGGCCGAAAAGGGAGGCTGCGCATGAAGGCAATAGTTTTGGGAGCGGGAAAGGGCAAAAGGCTTGATAGTGAAAACCATGGAATACCGAAGGTGATGAGGACCGCCCTGGGAAAACCCCTGCTGTATTATGTGCTTGAAAATCTTGTTTTCTGCGATGAAATATTAATAGTCGTAGGATACAAAAAGGATGTTGTCATAAATGGCGCAGGCTCCGGCTACACATATGTCGACCAACAGGAAATGAAGGGAACGGGACATGCCGCGGCGGTAACCGAGAAAGCTTTGTCCGGCTACAATGGCCCTGTGCTCATAACCTTCGGCGATATGCCTCTGTTTATGGAATCAACATACAGGCAAATGTTTGAAATACACCGAAATGAGAAAGCGGACTGCACAAATCTTACTTGCGTATACGGACCTGATGAGGAATTGCCTCATTACGGAAGGATCATAAGGGATGAAAACGGCCGGTTTTTAGCTGTTAGGGAGCATAGGGACTGCTCCGGGGAAGAAAAGAGTATAAGGGAAACAAATGTCGGGGTCATGGTATGCAATGCGCCGGATATGTACAGGTATCTGAATATGCTTGATTGCAGCAATTCGCAGGGTGAATACTATCTGACGGAGCTTCCGGCCATAATGCGCAGGAACGGACGTAAGGTCGTAATGAATACGATACATGACACGGAACAAGCCATTGGAGCCAACACGCCGGAGGAACTTGAGAGAATTGAAAATGTTCTGAAAAAAAGGAGCGGCGTGAAAAATGATTAAATTTGGAACCGGCGGCTGGAGATCCATCATCGGGGAGGATTTTACAAAGGCAAACATCAGGCTGCTTACGCAGGCGATGTGCAACGAGATAAAGGATTCCGGGAAGGAAGACAGACCTGTAATAATCGGATATGACAGAAGATTCCTTTCCGATTTGGGAGCCAGGTGGATATGCGAGGTTTTGGCGGGCAATGATATACCTGTCGAACTCATTGACAAAAATGCGCCGACTCCGCTGATTATGTTTGAGGTCAAGAAAAAGGAGACATACTACGGGGCTGCGGTTACGGCCAGCCATAATCCGGCAATATATAATGGCATTAAGATATTCACCGCGGGCGGGCGGGACGCATCAATGGAAACTACCAATCTTATAGAAGAATACATAGATAGGGTAACCGATATAAAATCAATTGACTTCGAGAAGGCATGCTCTGACGGCCTCATAGTAAAAACCGACCCATCGAACGAATACATAGATTCAATTCTTGGCATGATTGACAATGAAGCGGTGAGACAAAGAAACCTTCGGGTTCTGCTCGACCCAATGTACGGCGTATCAAAGACCAGCCTTCAGACGATTCTGCTGACATTGAGATGCGACCTGGATATAATAAACGACAGGCACGATACGCTGTTCGGGGGAAGACTTCCTTCTCCATCGGCAGCAACTCTGCTCCACCTAAAGCAACTGGTGGTTGAGAAAAAGTATGACATTGGCATCGGAACCGATGGGGACGCCGACAGGCTGGGCGTCATAGACGACGAAGGAAGATTCATACATCCAAATGAAATACTTGCGCTGCTTTATTATTATTTGTTCAAATACAAGGGCTGGAAGGGTGATGTGGTTCGAAATCTCGCGACAACAAACCTTCTCGACGACATGGCTGCGGATTTCGGGATGAAATGCCATGAAGTGCCGGTTGGATTCAAGCATATCAGCTCGGCGATGGAACAGACCGATGCGGTCATCGGGGGCGAATCAAGCGGAGGATTGACCATCAGGGGGCATATAAAGGGCAAGGACGGCATTTTCGCAGCTACCCTGCTGATTGAAATGATGTGCGTGACCAAGAAGAAGATATCCGAAACATTGAATGAGATATACTCAAGATACGGATACAGGACGATGGTTGAGAATGCCTATTCGTTCGATGCCGATAAAAAGGAAAATCTTGTGAAAATGCTGTTTGTGGACAGGAAGCTTCCCGATTTCCCGATGCCGGTAATAAAGACAAGCTACATGGATGGTCTAAAGGTATATTTTCAGAACAAAGGATGGCTGATAGCCCGTTTTTCCGGCACGGAACCGCTCCTTCGGGTATTCAGCGAAATGCCGGACAATGAAAGCGCCGAGGCGGCATGCGGAGCAATGAAGGATTTTCTGGGGGTATGAAATGAAAGTAGCGGTAACGGGAGGATGCGGATTCATTGGTTCGCATGTGGTCGATGCCCTGGTCGACAGAGGACATGAGACGATTGTATTTGACAACATGTCGACGGGAAGTTTTTCAAACCTGAACCCGGGTGCAGGACTGCTGACAGGGGATGTCGCCGACAGAAGCGAACTTGATTCATTTTTCACAACGGCAAGGCCTGATGCGGTCATCCATCTTGCCGCCCAGATAGACGTCATGGCGTCCATGAAGAACCCGTCCTTCGATGCGATGGTGAATATAATGGGAAGCATAAATGTGCTGGACATGTGCAAAAAGCACGGGGTCGGAAGGATGGTGTATGCTTCCAGTGCGGCTGTCTACGGAAATCCCGTATATCTAGGTATTGACGAGTTGCACCCATGCAACCCGGAGTCATTCTACGGCTACTCAAAGCTGGTTCCCGAGTACTATATAAGAAAGTACTCGTCCTTGACCGGAATGACACATGCCATTTTGAGATATGCGAACGTATATGGCCCAAGACAGAAGGCTGAGGGCGAGGGCGGCGTCGTGGCCATATTCGCCGACAGAATGAAAAAAAGACAGGATTGCCATATATTCGGCGATGGAACACAAACCAGGGACTTTGTATATGTTAAGGACATTGCAGCTGCAAATCTGATTGCGCTCGAGTCAACGGAGAGCTTCACCGCAAATGCAAGTACATCAGTGAAGATAACTGTAAACGGGCTGTTCGGAATCATGAGGGAATATTACGGATACCCGGTTAATCCTGTGTATGAACCGGCAAGAACGGGTGACGTACAGCACAGCTGGCTTGCCAACGATAAAATCAGGGAAATATTGAAATGGACTCCCGGATACAGTATCCGGGAAGGAATTTCCGATATGCGAAAATCGGATGACTGAGTGATTTTGTATTTGAACAAAATTATTTCGACAGGGTTTTATGGGGGAATATGGATTGGGGCCTTTCCAAAACACAGGAAATGCGGAAGAGATGAAGAAGCTGTTCGAAAAGCATAGGCATTTTATACTGTATGTCATGATCGGCACTATAGCGACAGCTATCGACATGTGCATTTTCTTTTCGCTGACCGACCTTGGCGGTGTTCATTACTTGATTTCAAATATTATCAGTGTTTTCTTTGGAATACTGACAAGCTTTGAATTGAATTCAAGGTTCAATTTCAAAAAAACAGATTTTCGCGTCAGAAGATTCATATCATTCGCAGTTGTTTGCGTAATCGGGATGGGTCTGGGATCACTTTTGCTCACCACATTTTATATTTGGCTGGATTTCCCTAAATTCATCGCAAAAGTACTTTCGGTGGTTACGGCGGGAGTCTTGCAGTTTATTTTCAACAAGAACATTACATTCAGGAAATAGATTGCGTCAATGGGTGAAGACGACAATGAAGTCAAGGTATCTGCCCGTATCAGGGTTTATGTCGCCTGTTTCCGAAATAATTACGGTTCTCGGTTCATCCCTTTCAAGTGCGAGTACTTCCGCGGGAAGGAATCCATTCCGGTAGATTATTGAATCATATACCTGCTGAACGACTTTCAAACCGTTGTCCAGTGTAAAGGTTATGGTGTCGCCTGTCCTAAGTTTGTCAAGTGGAAAGAATGCGCCTGCAAGTCCGCCGTAATGCTTGAAACCAAAGAGAATGCAGTTTCCTGATTCACCCGGCAGATGGCTGCCCTCATACCAGGAAACAATCTCTGCGGAGGATATTACCGATATCTTGCCCTCTTCATCAAGCGAAGCATTTCTTACTTCCGCCAATATATCCTCAGATTCGATTCTAACCGGTTTGACTGCCGCTTCGTCGGTGACAGGAACGGGCGGCAGCGCACTTTGTGTAGGAAGAGGCATGGCTGTCGGGGACGACGTCGTTTCCACTACCACACCTTCTACTTGCGTGGGGACAGGCGTTGGACTTCCCGTTATATTCGGTAATGAATTGCCGGGAGTATTTTCCGCCTGAGAATTCCATCCGAAGGGAAACCCATTTGAAAACACAAACAAATAGACGGCCAGGGCTGACAACAGCAGAATAAGAATTGCGGCCAGTATCAAAGCAGTTGCTTTTCTTGAAGCAGGGGGTTTTTTTAATATTTCCGAATATGAGCTTTTTACGGCATCGCAGTAATGTTCTCTGGGACAGACATCTGTCTCCAGTTTCTGAAGATAAGGACAGTCTTTATTGGTGACAGGACATTTAACGGCCATAAACATCTCCTGAGACATAGTATATCATAAAATGAAAAAGCAGCCCCAATGCTTTGAGGCTTGTATTGTAGAGGCGGGAAACGGAGATGAAGAGGAACCCTGCGATTTGAGTCCTTGACAGAGACCAGCCGTTAACCTAAAATGGTATTCGCATGACCCGGGGCTGTAACTCAGCGGGAGAGTGCCACACTGGCAGTGTGGAAGTCGTGGGTTCGATTCCCATCAGCTCCACCAAAGTAAAAGCGACTGTTATACAGTCGCTTTTACTTACAAAGAACGAAACTGCAAGGTCATAGGTTTGTACGAAAGTTGCGTACCGCAGTAGTTAATGCGGTTGTTGGCAGCCGCATTAACTTATAAGAACGAAAAATCAAGGTCATAGGTTTGTACGAAAGTTGCGTACCGCAGTCCTTAGGATAATGTTTGAGGAACACAACGAAAGTACAAACCGTAAATGACAAATCAGGTCGTTGAATGCAAGTAAAGTAAATTCCGTATAAACGCAACGAAAGTACAAACCGTAAATGGCAAACCAAGTCGTTGAAAGAGTTAAAGCAAATTCATTGAAAACGCAATTAAAGCACAAACCGTTTATTGGAAAAGCAGGGCGTTGAATGCAGCCAAAATGAGTCCAGTCCTATAGATGAAGAACATACAAACCATAAAATGACATGCCGGGTCGTTGGGCGTTGCATCAGAAATTCTCTGTTTGATAACAGTCTGTTTCTTATCAAGGTCAAAGGCCTTTTTTCTTGGATAAGGTTGGAATCAGCAACGTCTCATACTTGCATTCAAGGCTTACACATAACTGCAAGTGCAAATTAACGTTTGCTTGAATGGTTACCCGCATTTATAGGTGAATTGCCCTGCCGGAAGGTTTATGACTTTGGAATATTATGTTATACTAGCTCCTATAGTTCACCTATTATATTGGTTATGCAGCAGACTGTTATACAAGGAGGACATATGGAAACCCTTCCGGAGATAGTCAAGGCAATGCTCTACAATGCCTCACTGCTGATTGTTCTGGCGGTTGTGCATGAATTCAGTTACAACCTCAGGACCAGGCGCAGGAACCTTAAGATGATTATCAGCAGCGTTTTCATAAGCTTGGTAGGAATTGCCGTTATGCTTACCACATTCAGGCTTGAAAATGGAATCGTATTCGACACGCGTTCAATTTTGATAGGAGCGACAGCCCTTGCCTTTGGATTCTGGCCGTCGGTTATTCTGGTGGCTGTTACAGTCGTGTTCAGGATGATCATGGGCGGCGGCGGGACGCTTACAGGCATTTTTGTAATAGTTTCATCAGCTGCAATAGGTTTGTTATGGAGGAACCTGATCAAGGGGAAAAACCCCCGATATCTATATGTAAATTTTTATCTGTTCGGAATCATCATACATCTGGCCATGCTGGCATGCATGCTGCTTCTGCCAAAGGAAAGCATTGTTCCCGTCCTGAAGCAAATCTCTCTTCCCGTCATGACCATATACCCGGTCTTTACCGTCATTTTGTGTTCAATTCTTTTCCATCAGAAAGAGTTTTACGAGAACAGGGACAGGATTACCGCGTCAGAGGAACGGTACAGCGCGATGTTCAATAATGATCATACGATAATGCTGATTATTGATCCCGGTAACGGAAGGATTGTTGACGCGAACCCTGCGGCTGAAAAATTTTACGGCTATACGAAGGACGAGCTTGTTCATATGAACGTCAGCGACATAGACACTTTGCCCAAGGATGAGATAATGGTGAAAATGACCGAAACAGGAATGAATAAAACCAATTACTTTCTTTTGAAACATAAGAATGCCTCCGGACAACAGGTGGATGTCGAGGTTTACAACAGCACTCTATTGATAAATGGTGAAAAGAGGATATTTTCGATTATCCATGACATATCAAGAAGGGTAAGGGCTCTGGAAGAATTATCCGAGAGCGAAAAAAGCTTCAGATACATAGTGGAGGAAGCACCTGTCGGCATCTTCATTCAGACCGAGCACAAATTTGCTTATGTCAACAAGGCTTTGCTGGAAATGTATGGGGCGGAATCATCAGAGACTTTGACAGGAACTCCGGTGTTCGACAGATTCCATACGGCTTATCACGATATTATAAGAGCCAGGATAAAGGAACTGAATGACGGGAAAACAGCGGTTCCGCATATAGAAGAAATACATTTGAAAATGGATGGATCCCCAATTTATGTTGATGCTGCAGCGGTTCCTTTTACTTATCTGGGGAACGACGGAGCAATGGCTTTTATTCAAGACATAACAGAAAAGAAGCTCCTTGAAATTAAAAACAAGGAAATACAGGGGCACCTTTACCAGCAGCAGAAGCTCGAGGCCATAGGAACCCTGGCCAGCGGAGTGGCTCACGAAATAAACAACCCGCTCAACGGAATCATGAATTATTCCCAGATAATAATTGACGATGATGGAAAGGGCGACAATGTCACGGCATATGCAAAAGAGATACTTGGGGAGACTGAACGCATGTCCGAGATAGTCAGAAGCCTGCTGCAGTTTTCAAGGCAGGACAAGCAAAGCCATAGCTACGCATCGGTTGAGAGTACAATCATGCAGACTGTTTCCCTTATCAAAACGATAATTAAGAGAGACCAAATAACACTCAGCATCAACATCGAGGAAGGCATCCCGAACATTAAATGCCGCAGCCAGCAGATTCAGCAGGTGCTGATGAACCTGCTGACCAACGCCAGGGATGCGCTCAATGAAAAATATCCGGGATACGATGCCGACAAGATAATGGATATTGCATGCCGCAAGTTCGAAAGGGATGGCCGCAGATGGGTCGGAATCTCCGTCACGGACCACGGCAACGGTATAACGAATAAGATGAAAAGCAAGATATTCGAACCTTTTTATTCCACAAAACCGAAGGATTCGGGGACAGGCCTCGGTCTGGCCATCAGCCATGGAATAGTCAAGGATCATCACGGTAATATATTGATTGACAGCAAGCCTGGTGAATTCGCCAGATTCACGGTTGAGCTTCCCGTTGACAATGGGTGGAACTTGAATTTGAATTCGAACGGAGGAATCTCGGATGACGAACCGTAATTCTATCATTCCGTGCAAATGAAATTCATTCTTAAAACAATGCGCCCGCCGGGGCGCATTATGTTATAATCCCATTATGAAATCACCCAAAAGACTTTTCTGGCTAATACCTTTCATAATCCTTTTCATTGTGCTGGCTATACCATTGCTTCCTGTCTACAATATCAAGGAAATTGAAGTCAGGAGCGAGTTTTCCGAAATGGCGGTTGAGATAGCCAAGGCATCCGGATTGAAGACAGGCTCCAATATTTTTATTTCGCTTTTGACAAAAGGCAATATATTTACGATGAGATTAACGGAGGCGGAACAAAATATAACGGAAAAATTCATGCATTTCAGTAATATATCCGTCAGTGCGGAGCTGCCGGCACGTGTCCTGATCGAATACAGCACAAAAGAGCAGGCATTCGAAATAGAATATGGCGGGATATACCTTGTAACGGATATCAATGGATGTGTCCTTGAAACACGCGCTTCACACGAGCTGGGGTTTGTTAGAATAACCGGTATGGATATCGATGGATTCGCAATGGGATGCGTAGTCGGGAATTCTGATGGAAAGTTCGAAGATCTCGCGGAAATATACGAGAGCATGAAGTGGTATGACGAGATTAACCTTACGGCCTTCAGAGAGTACATCGAATGGATAGACATATCAAACAATGCATATATTGCGATGATGTACGACGGAAGGATACTGGTCAAGCTAGATTATGACGAGGATATCTGGTATCAGACGGCCTATATGTGTAAGATTTTATCGCAGCAGATAGGCTCGTCGGAGGAAGGCGTTTTGGATTTCACAGCAGGTGAAAACCCTGTATTTTCGCCTGACTGAGCAATTGCGGGAGAATTTTAACTATATACTTTTTGATATTATTTATATATAATTGATTTGTTATTTTCCGGATTAAGAAAGGGGAGGCGGCATGCTGCAGTTTGATATAGATATGGAGCAATTTGCGCAGATCAAGGTTGTGGGAGTCGGTGGAGCAGGTAACAATGCTGTCAACAGGATGATCAGCTCGGGACTAAAGGGAGTGGAGTTCATAGCAGTCAACACTGATAAGCAAGCCCTGCTTATGTCCAAGGCAACCACCAAGATTCAAATTGGGGAAAAGCTTACAAAAGGGCTTGGAGCGGGATCCATCCCCGAAATCGGTGAAAGAAGCGCGGAGGAAAGCAAGGATGAGATTGCCGCTACACTAAAAGGAGCCGATATGGTTTTCGTTACCGCCGGCATGGGCGGGGGAACGGGGACGGGAGCGGTTCCCATAATAACCCAGGTTGCAAGGGAAATGGGGATACTCGCAGTCTGTGTTGTCACAAAGCCGTTTACATTCGAAGGAAAGAAAAGAAGTGAAAATGCCAAGAGGGGTATCGAGAAGCTTAAGGATACGATAGACACCCTTGTTATAATACCGAACGACAGGCTTCTTCAGCTTGCCGACAAGAAGTCATCAATAATCGACGCATTTATAATGGCGGACGATGTTCTTCGCCTTGGGGTTCAGAGTATTTCCGACCTGATAGCGGTACCGGGATTGATAAATCTTGACTTTGCCGATGTGAAGACCGTGATGACTGATGCCGGGCTCGCCCATATGGGAATAGGTCGGGCGTCGGGCGAGGACAGATGTTCCGAGGCTGCGAAACAGGCCATACACAGCCCGCTGCTGGAAACATCGATAGACGGAGCAAAGAAAGTCTTGATAAATATAACCGGCGGACCCGACCTGGGTCTTCTTGAGGTCGATGCGGCTGCCAATATGATTTATGAAGCCGCAGATCCCAATGCCAACATCATATGGGGTGCAGCCATAGATGAAAATATGGGCGATGAAGTAATGGTGACGGTAATAGCCACCGGATTCGACGGTTCGATGCCTATAAGGACTTCGAAGTATATTGAAAAGCTGTACAAAAAAGACAAGACGGACGAAGCTGCCGAGTCGGCTCCCGAAGCCGGGGAGTATGCCGAAACGGAAAATGAAGGATACGGGGATTCCGAAGAATCTTATGAGGATGAAACTCCGTACGAAGAAGAAATTGAGATTTTGGAGGAAGAGGATGACGATGACAAAGGCATCAACATTCCCAATTTCCTCAGGAAATTATAAAGGACAGCCGCTTTTAGAAGCGGCTTTTCAGATTATTGGAGGCAAGGGATGAAATGCCCGTTCTGCGGATTTGAAGTGGACAAAGTAATAGATTCAAGGCCGACCGAGGAAGGTTACGCAATCAGGAGAAGGCGGGAATGCCTTGAGTGCAGGCAACGATTCACGACCTATGAGAACATCGAAAGAAAACCTCTGATGGTTATCAAAAAGGATAATTCAAGACAGGTCTTCGATTCATCCAAGCTTCTCAACCGACTGCTCATCGCCTGTGCAAAAAGACCTGTTTCAATTGCTGTTCTGGAGCAGATAGTATCCGATATGGAGGCTTCTTTTTATAAAGAGTATCTAAGGGAAGTGTCTTCTGCCGATATTGGCGATGAAGTTATGAAGCGCCTTAAGGAAATAGACGAGGTTGCATATGTCAGATTTGCATCCGTTTACAAAGATTTCAACGATATTGATACCTTCACTAAGGAAATAAGGAAAATAAAAAAAGAAAGATAAACCTAGTGCACCGGATGGAAATGAACAGCAGGGAAAGATTGTTGAATTCAATAAAGGGTTATGAGACGGACCGCATTGCCTGGTCCCCTTTTTTGCCATACTATTGGGAGTCGCTGCCGGAATCAGTCAGAAAATCAGGGATGTTGGAGTTTTACAAAAGCATAGGTGCCGATCCGCTTTTCAGAGGATACTGCACGCTAATAAAAAAAGAGTATAAATACAGCAGCATAAGCGAAAAGACGGAAGGTAAATGCAGGCAGGTGCTTATCGAAACACCGGTAGGCAGTCTTGAATTCCTTTATTCTTACTCCGAACAGGGAGATACATGGTTTTTGACGGGCCATCCTATCAAATGTGAGGAAGACTACAAGATACTGACATATCTGAACGAGGATATGATAATAAAACCTGATTTTTCCAGATATGAGGCAGGGATGCAGGCAATGGGAAAAGAGGCCCTGCTGATTCCGATAATCGGGTCCGAGATGAAAAGCTCATATCAATCCCTGCTCGAAAACTGGGCGGGAACGGTCGAAGCTACATACGCGGTGTACGATTTCCCTGAAACCCTCGGCGAGTGCCTTTATGCAATGAAACAAAATTCAAGGAAGGCGGTTGAAATAGCCGTTCAGTGCGGAGCTGAAGCCTATATATTCTGGGAAGACAGCTCGACCGGAAACATAAGCCCGGACTTTTTCAGACTTTATGTGGCCGATGAAATATCCGGATGGGCCGATATACTGCACAGGGAGGGCAAATATCTCATACATCATGCCTGCGGGCAATTGAGGAATCTGCTTCCCGAGATGGCAAAGACGGGAATCGATGTCATTGAGTCCATGTCGCCGCCTCCGACAGGCGACATATATACATATGAAGCAAGGGCGTTGCTTCCTGATAATATCGGGCTGATAGGCGGCATAGAGCCAACGGTTCTGTTGAACTACAATATGGAGGATCTGGCTGAATATGTTCGGGAAATAATAGAAAAGACAGGGAAACACAGATTTATACTTGGCAATGCCGATTCATGCCCGCCGGGGGTGGAAAAAGAAAAATTCGTCATGATATCGGAAATCGTTAAAAATTCATGGAGGTAATATGGAAATCAGAGAAACGAAAAAAGGGGATCTTCCGACAATGCTCGGGATATATAACTATTATATTGAAAATTCAACGGCTACATTTCACTTGCGAAAACTTGAATTGGAGGAGTTTTCATCGGCGTTTTGGTTTTCAGGAGCGAAATCCGGCACATATACGGTGATTGATGAAGATAGAGTAATAGGATACTGCACACTGGGTCCCTTCAACAGCAAGGAAGCATATGATAGATCCGCATACGTTTCCATATACCTTGAAAATGAAAGCACAGGCCGGGGCCACGGAACGGAAATTTTGGATTTCCTTGAGAAAAAGGCAGCGGAAAAGAAAGTGCATTCCCTGATTGCATTGATTTGCAGCGAGAATAAAAGGAGTATGGACCTGTTTATACGAAAAGGATATAGACTGGCGGGGGAATTGAAACAGGCCGGAGAAAAATTCGGCAGGCTTTTGGATGTTGTCTATTTTCAGAAACTGGTATGAAGACAATGCACCGGACATAATGCCCTGAGGAACGGCTGCTTTGAAAATGGACGATGCGATATGGTATAATGTCTCACATACGATTATCGGGGGAAAAAATATGTTGGTTACAGTCAGGGAGTTATATAAAAGCGCCGGAAATTATACGGCTGGATCCGTATTGATAAAAGGCTGGGTAAGAACAGTAAGAAGCTCAAAGAACTTTGGTTTCATAGAACTGAACGATGGATCGTATTTCCACAATCTTCAGATAGTTTTCGAGGAAGAAAGAATTGACAATTTTACAGAGGCGGAAAAGCTCACTGTGGGATCGTCCATAGAAGTGGAAGGAATTCTGGAGCTGACGCCGGGCGCACGACAGCCGTTTGAAATTAAAGCGGATAAAATCAAGGTATCGGGACTCAGCGACAGGGAGTATCCGCTTCAGAAAAAAAGGCATACTTTTGAGTACCTGAGGAGCATTGCGCACCTAAGGCCCCGATCAAACACGTTTTCCGCAGTTTTCAGAGTCAGGTCCGTCCTTGCACATGCCGTTCATGAATTCTTCAGGCAAAAAGGATTTGTTTATGTCCATACACCGATTATCACGGGAAGCGACTGTGAGGGAGCGGGGGAAATGTTCAGGGTCACGACTCTTGACGTAAAGAATCCGCCTCTCGATGACAATGGGAGTATAGATTATTCACAGGATTTTTTCGGGAGGGAAACGAATCTGACCGTAAGCGGACAACTTGCAGCAGAGACTTTCTGCATGGCTTTCGGCAAGGTTTATACCTTTGGCCCAACATTCAGGGCTGAGAATTCCAACACGGCCAGGCATGCGTCAGAATTCTGGATGATCGAACCCGAGATGGCATTCTGCAATCTGGAAGGCGATATGGACATGGCGGAGGAAATGATAAAGTTCCTGATCGCATATGTGCTTGAGAATGCTCCGGAGGAAATGGATTTCTTCAACAAGTTCATCGAGAATGGCTTGTTTGACAAACTCGCAAATGTAACGGGGTCGGAATTCGCAAGGATAACATATGCGGAAGCAATCGAAATATTGAAAAGCAGCGGGACAACCTTTGAGAATGCCGTGGAATGGGGTTGTGATCTGCAGACGGAACATGAAAGATATCTTACTGAAACACACTTTAAAAAGCCGGTTTTTGTTAAAGACTATCCCAGGGATATCAAAGCGTTTTACATGAGGCAGAATGATGATGGCAAAACAGTAGCAGCCGTTGACCTGCTGGTGCCCGGCGTCGGGGAAATAATCGGAGGAAGCCAGCGCGAGGAAAGGTACGAAGTGCTTGAGGCGAGGATCAGGGAGATGGGTATGAAAACCGAGGATTACTGGTGGTATCTTGATTTGCGTAAATACGGCGGTGTCGAACATGCGGGATTCGGTCTGGGCTTTGAAAGAGTTCTTATGTATATAACCGGAATGGGCAATATAAGGGATGTCATACCATTCCCGAGGGTGCCCAGACATGCAGAATTTTAGGAGGCGGGAATGGAAGACGAAGTAAAAGTTCCTGATGGAAATATCGAGATATCGGAAGCGGTCATTATGACCTATGTTGAGAAAACAATCGGGGAATTCAACGGATTATCCATCGGAAAAAAGAAGAAGTCCATAAAAATCACAAGGAGCGAGGGCGGGAGCACAATAGACATAGGCCTCGATGTTAATTATGGTGTTGCAATACCTGAAACCGTCAGAGAACTTCAACGGGAAATCAAGGAACGGTTGATGAAGCTTGCGGGAATGCAGGTGAAGGAAGTGAATGTGATTGTCGAAGGGCTGAACATCGAAGAGCTTATAAAGAAGTGAGAAAAGGCAAAGATGAAAAAGATCGTTCTTAACTCGGTGATAATCATTATAACCGGCATAGCGCTGGTTGTTCTTGTGTTCTTTACCGACGGGGTTCAGAGCTTGTTCGAACTTATAGTCAGGACCAATTATTACTGGCTTTTCGGAGCTTTTTTATGCAATGTGCTCTTTTGGGTTTTCGGAGCCCTTACCGTAGGAATGCTTAAAAGGGGAATCATAGGTAAAAAGAAAGATCCGGGTCAAAATTTCAAGATAGTCATGGTCGGACAATTCTTCAGCTCCATAACGCCTTTTCAAACCGGAGGTCAGCCTGCACAAGTTTATATGCTTAGCAAAATGGGTGTTAACGCAGGGACTGGATCAAGCATAATTATCTTGAAGTCAGTTCTTTTCCAGACAGTGCTTTTTGTCTACTGCATGATCCTTTACATTACCAACAGGCAATTCCTTATTCTAAACATTCCAAACTTCAATCTGCTGTTCATAATTGGAGTAACCGCGAACTTATCGCTAATAGGACTTTATTCCTTGTTTCTTTTTAAATCAGACATGGCGTCCAAAGCGGTCGCGGTATTTTTTCAACTGTTGCATTTTTTCAAGATCATGAAGGAGCCACAAGAAAAGTTCATGGAAGTACAGGAATCGCTTCAGGCGTTCAGAGACGGCCTCGGTGTTCTTGTCCGCAGGTTCTGGTATATAGTAGGCGCATATGCAATGCAAATATTGCAGCAGGCTTTCCTGTTTCTAGTGCCGGTGTTGATGATAAAGGCGTTGGAGGGAGTGTTTTTCTTTTCATGGGAGCTCTTCGTAAGCACTGCCATGGTCGTAATGATTGCATCCATGGTGCCGACTCCGGGAACTTCCGGTGGGTCGGAGGGACTCAGCCTGTTGTTCATTGCTCCGTTTTTCTTTAATTCGCCGAAAATGTCGGTTGTTCTGATCTGGAGGATACTTACATACTATTCAAATATAATTTTCGGTGGTGTTTTTTGCCTGATGGTAAAGGAAAAACCCTTGGTTTCAGGACAGACTTCGGAGGAACGGCTTGAAATATAAACTCATATGCTGCGATGTCCTGGAGATGGAAGCTTCGCTCTGCATTAAAAAGTCGGATGCCGTAATTGATGTTGAATATACTGAAAAGGCCGCCCATGAAAAACCGCATGACCTCAGGGATCGAATTCAGGCAGCAATCGACAGAGCAACCGGGTATGACGCTGTTTTGCTTGGCTTTGGCTTGTGTGGAAATTCGCTTGACGGATTGAAAGCGGGGGACAGTCCGGTTGTTGCACCCAGGGCGCACGACTGCTGTACAATATTCCTTGGATCCAGGCAGAGGTTCAACCAACTCTTTTCAGGCAGGGAGAGTATGTCATGGGGTTGCACCGGCTATTGCAGAAAGGATGGGGATTATCTGCGCAAAAGCGACACGGGTAAGCAGATGGGCCTTGACAGGACCTATGATGAATTTGTGGATGAATACGGGGAGGAAAATGCAAGATTCATCTGGGAGACAATTCATCCGCAAAATGATGCTGATGAGGTTTTATTCATAAACATACCGGAAACCTATGATCCGGCGGTATACATGGATTTTGAACGCGAAATGGGAATGGCAGGGAAAAAAATCAACATAGAAAAAGGCAGCATGGAACTAATCATGAAAATGACCGACGGGAAATGGGATGATGACTTCATTGTCATACCCCCCGGAAACGGTATAGCCGCTGTGTATGACAAAGAGGAAATACTGAGAAAAAAGGATTTATAAAAATGACAATATATGTTAATATAAATGAGGAGGATCAGAAGGCCCTGCTCATACTTGCATCGGGTTCACCTAGAAGAGCGGAAATGATGGCAAGAATAACCCCTTTTTTTCAAATAGTCGAACCCCAGGTTGACGAATCGCCTCTGGACGGGGAAACTCCCTTGGATATGGCTGAAAGACTTGCGATGAAAAAAGCCGCGGCGGTTTATGAATCGACCAAAGGAATATTGCCGGTTGTGGCAGCCGATACAATAGTTGTGCATGGAAATGTAATGGGCAAGCCGGACAGTAAAGAAGAGGCGGCGCGCATGCTGCGGGAACTGTCAGGGGACAAGCATCTTGTGATAACGGGAGTGGCAATTATAAATCCAGGGGATCAATCAGCAGTATGCTTCACGGAAACGACAGAGGTCCGGTTTGGCGTAATTGACGAAAAGGACATAGAAGAATATGTAAATGGCGGCGAACCCATGGACAAGGCGGGCGCGTATGGAATACAAGGTGCCGGCGGAAAGTTCATAGAACAGGTCAACGGATGCTTTTACAATGTCATGGGATTTCCACTGTACAGGATATATAGAAACCTGAAGGATATGGGAGTCGTCTGATGTTTCTCCGCAGCCGCCGTAATGGCGGTATTAATATTCAGCGGAGGAAATAAATGGAAAGATTGAGAATGAAGGATCTGCCTGAAGAGGACAGGCCTTACGAGAAGCTGGAAAAATCAGGTGCGGAGAGCCTTTCCGACGCCGAACTTTTGGCCATAATCATACGCACGGGGTCTCAAAATGAAACCGTACTGGATCTGACAAGACGAATCATGGGTACATGCTCGGAAGGCAAGGGACTCCTATATCTGAAGAAGGCATCAATCTCACAGCTTTGTGAAATAAAGGGAGTCGGCAGGGTCAAGGCAATACAGCTTAAGGCTGCGGGAGAGCTTGGCTCACGCATGACGAAAACAGGGATATTTGGTGCAAAATGCAAGATAACATCGCCTTCCGACATCAAGCATCTGTATATGGAAAGACTGAGGCATGGAAGCAGGGAAATATTCATGGTGCTTGTCATGAATACGAGGAATGAAATACTGCGGGAGCTCAGCATATCAATAGGAAGCCTTTCAGAAACCGTCGTACATCCCCGGGAAGTTTTTTCAGAAGTAGTCAAGGAGCCGGCGGCGGCCATAATTCTTATGCACAACCATCCCAGCGGAGATCCCTCGCCAAGCGGAAATGATAAGATAACGACGGAAAGGTTGGTTGAAGCCGGAAAAATACTAGGCATTAAGATACTTGACCATGTTATAATAGGAAATGGAAATATATTCAGCTTTAAAGAGAATGGCCTGTTGTAAAAAGCGGATGATGATGTTCCTGCAGGAACATCGGATCCGCACTGAACCCGGCCTTATTGGAGGATAAAATGTCATTGTTTGGAAGAGACATAGGGATAGACCTTGGGACTGCGAAT
Source organism: Clostridia bacterium (assembly GCA_046484775.1). Classification (GTDB taxonomy): domain Bacteria; phylum Bacillota; class Clostridia; order DUPQ01; family DUPQ01; genus JAFGQE01. Next base: position 38,760 of record JAWOIG010000007.1, read on the forward strand.
ACCATCATATACGAGCGCGGCAAAGGCATAGTGCTCAGGGAGCCATCGGTGGTGGCGGCCGACGAGAAAAAGAATATAGTAATAGCGGTCGGGGAAGAAGCCAAGAGAATGGTCGGCAGGACACCGGGAACAATAAGCGCCATAAGGCCTCTAAAGGAAGGCGTAATAGCCGATTACAAGTGCACGCTGCAGATGCTGAACAGGTTCATAAGGAAGGCGATAGGGAAAAAGCTGTTTTCAAAGCCCAGGCTTATAATCTGTGTTCCCGCCGGAGTGACCCAGGTTGAAAAGAAGGCGGTTATCGAAGCAGGTCTTGAGGCCGGAGCAAGGGAAGTTTTCGTTGCGGAAGAATCTATAATGGCTGCGGTGGGAGCAGGACTTCCCGTGCTTGAACCCACGGGAAACATGGTCGTTGATATAGGCGGAGGCACCTCGGAAGTCGCCGTCATATCCATGGGCAGGATTGTGACAAGCACGACCCTGAGAATAGCGGGCGACCGTTTCGATGAGGTCATAGCCCAGTACATACGAAAGAAATACAGATTATTTATTGGAAACAGAACCGCCGAAAACATTAAGATTCAGATAGGCAATGTATTTCCCTCAGACTATTCAGATGAAATGGAGATCAGGGGAAGGAATATGACGCAGGGACTCCCTGTAAATATGACCATAACATCCGACGAAATCGCCGAAGCCATGGAAGATATTGCGAATGAACTGCTGGAGGCTGTCAGGAGCACTTTGGAAAAAACACCGCCGGAGCTGGCGGCGGACATAATGGTAAATGGCATATATCTGACCGGCGGAGGGGCACTAATTCGAGGCATGGATAAATTTCTCAGCACAAAGACGGGAAACATACCGGTATACATAGCCGAAAATCCACTTGACTGTGTCGCGATAGGAACAGGAAAAGCCCTTGAAAACCTTGATTATCTGAGCGGAGCCACAAGAAGGTAAAGGAGCCCGGATTGAATAAGATTCTGAAAAGCCGAAGATTCCAGATAATCTCAGCAATTTTTTTGTTGCTGATAGTCATTCTGTTTTCTGCGGACAGGTTCAGCAAGGCAAACATAATCAGGGATATCGTAACCGCCCCGGTTTCGGTTGCTCAAAAAGGAATAAAGGCTGCCGGAACTTGGATTGACGGAATAGTGTCCGGCATCAAGGGATATGCCAGGATTACAAGTGAGAACAAAGCCTTGCGGAATGAGAATCTGGAGTTATATGAGAAGAATGCCGAACTGGCGGGTATGGAAGAGGAAAATCAAAGGCTGCGGGAAGCCCTTAAACTGAAGGACAGATTCTCGGGATATGAAATAATCGGAGCCAATATCATTGGAGTCAACCCGGGTAATTTTTTCTATAATTTCAGGATTGATGTGGGAAGCCTGGACGGGGTGGAAATAGATGACCCTGTCATAGCGGCGGACAATGTTCTGATAGGCAGGATATACAGCGTGGGGCTTACCACCTCGATTGTTGTTCCTTTGACGGACGAAAGAATGGGAATAAGCGCATGGACGACAAAGGCGGACGGCGGACACGCAGTGGTTAAGGGTGATATAGAGTATAAGGCACTCGGGCTTTGCCTTATGGAAACCATAAGCCAGGATGTCAATCTGGAGATAGGGGATGTGGTTGAAACATCCGGTATGGGCGGGATATATCCCAGGGGAATCCTTATTGGAACCGTACAGGAAATATATAAGGAAACATCATTGATAGAAAGACATGCCGTAATAAAACCATATGTTGACTTCAATTCAATCGAGGAAGCATACATACTTAAGGAAAAGGAACCCGGGAACTGACGATGAAGGGATATAAGTGGCATGTTATTTTGATATTGGTCATGGCGGTAATAATGCAGCCATATCTTTCCGAATGGTTGCCGGTTGCGGGTGTTTCCATTAATTTCGTTATGTTCATCATGATGATGACGGCTTTTGAAAAAAGATACAAGGATGCGGTCATCGTAGCTTCAGTCGTTGGAATCGCTTATGATATGTTATACAGCCCATGGATCGGAAGAATGACGATTGTACTGCTGCTATCGGTCATGGCGGTCTTTCTCGTCAATAAGATCGTGTACAGGAACAATGCACCGGTGTTGACGCTGTTCTTTTTTACAGCGGTTTATATACTGGAAAACATAAGCACCATGATGGAGCTGGGTCCGGCGCTTTATTTTAGAAGCTTTTCATTCATACAAGCGGAATTGTTCCGGGTTTCGTTATACGGCGCGGTTCTGGCAGCGATTCTGGGCATTTGGTTCTTTACCTTTTCATTGATACGCGACAGGAAGCTGGGAACGAGAAAGGCCAGGTTGGAATGAAGGAAGACAAAAGATACAATTCCAGATACATCATTCTGATGGCGCTCTTCATAGCGGCAGCTGCGGCAATGATAATCAAGCTGTACGATATGCAGATTGTCAACGGAGATGAGAATTCCATGCTGTCTTCCAGGAAAGTCAGCCATCAGTTTATTATCGAGGCTCCGCGCGGTATTATCTATGACCGCAATGGCGAAAAGCTTGCTTATAACCGCGAGAGCAATGATGTTTACATTTCGAAGGCTTATGTCTCCACGGAAGAGCTCAATGAATCATTGCTGCTTCTCTGGGAAATTCTCAGGAGCAACAATGAGGATTACATTCACTCATTCGACAAGTATGTTCTGGAAAATCCGATTGTTTTCAACCCGGACAAGGACATATCCAATATACTTGAATGGCAGAAGGAAGAGGACCTGCTCAATATACCTGAAAAGGAAGTCAAGAACAGCGCCCGGGAACTTATGGAGTATCTGAGAAATAAATTTAAAATATCGGATCAATACAGTCGGGAAGAGGCATATGGAATAATATGCATGAGATATGAAATTTTAAAGCAACGCTGGAATTATATTACATATGGAAGAATAAAGATTGCGGATGATGTGTCAATTGAAACCGTTGCCACCATATCCGAAAAAAGGCACAGGCTTCTCGGGGTTGTGATTCAAAAGAAAATGGTGAGGGAATACGGCGATGTAACTGATACGGCGCATGTCCTGGGTTATGTTGGGAACATAACCTCGGAGGAGCTGTCCCGGCTTGATGGCAGAGGATATGATGGTGACGATGTAATAGGGAAAAGCGGCATAGAACAATACGCGGAAAGTTATCTGAGGGGCACCGACGGCTATATGGAAGTCGAAGCCGATATTTACGGCAGCATAATCGAGAGGATCGGCGGGGTTGATGAAATAAACGGCAGTAATGTCAGGCTGACAATAAACATGGAGCTGCAGAGAATTGCGATGGAGGCAATGGAGGAAACCATTGCTTCCATAAGGTCGAAATATGACGGCAAATCCAATTTTGGAGATGCTTCGGCAGGCGCTACGGTTGTGATGGATGTCAAGACGGGAGAAATACTGGCCTTGGCGAGTTATCCCACGTATGACCCGAAATGGTTCATATACGATGATGAGGAATCTGTTGCAAACAGACTGAGGGCGATAATGGACTCAACGGGCACACCAATGTTCAACAGGGCCATACAAGGGATTTATAGTCCCGGTTCAACTTTCAAACCGATAGTGGCCATTGCGGCGCTGGAGTCGGAAATATATAATTACAACAGGGAGTCCCTGATTGAGTGCAAGGGTAAATGGACCTATGACAACTGGGATTATTATTGTCTTGAGTACACAATGTCAAACGGCTGGTTCAGACATGGCTCGCTGACAATATCGGAAGGAATAAAGACAAGCTGCAACCTTATATTCCATCAACTCGGAATAGCTGTTGGAATCGATGAGCTTGACAAATGGGCGGAGAGATTCGGACTGGGAAAACCGACAGGATTGGATTTGTTCGGAGAAGCCGCCGGCATCCGATCAAACAGAGAATACAAGTATCTGACATTTGATGAAAAATGGTGGTCCGCGGACACAGGGCAGACTTCAATAGGACAGCTTTACAATAACTTCACGCCGATACAAATGGCCGTTTTCACATCAGCGCTTGCCAACGGAGGCAAAAAACTGACGCCTTACCTTATTGATGAGATTGTGTCCAACGACGGAACCGTGGTATTTAAGACTGAGACTCAATTCGAGCAGATAGAATGGGATAATGAAACTTTTGACATTATTAGAGAAGGTATGAATAGTGTTACACTTGACGGAACCGCCAAGAGAATTTTTGACAAGTACCCCATAAATGTCGCAGGCAAAACAGGAACGGCGGAAACAGGAAGGGAAGCGAAGGAGTCATCCAACGCATTGTTCATATGCTATGCTCCAATGGAGGATCCGCAGATAGCGATTGTCACCGTAATCGAAAAAGGAGTCTGGGGTTCATATACGGCTGAGGTGGCCAAGAAGATACTGAGTGCGTATTTTGGTATTGAAGAGAGTGAATAAGATGAAAAAGGGGCTTGTGCATATATATACGGGGAATGGGAAGGGAAAGACCACGGCATGCGCCGGGCTTGCGCTCAGAATGGCCGGAAGCGGGGGAAGGGTGTTGTATTCCTTCATGCAGAAGGGCATTGAAAGCTCCGAGATAAGGATGCTCAGGTCTATTGCCGGGATCGATGTGTACCAGGTATGCACGATCAGAAAATTCTCCAATCTGCTTAACGAAGAGGAAAGAGTGGAATACAGAAGGCAGCATGAAGAAGGTCTTCGTGAAATATCCCTGCGGTGTAAGACGGGTGGATATGATATGGTGATAATGGATGAGGCAATCGGAGCGATAAATGAAAAGGCACTGGGAATCGATGAAGTGCTGGCATTTATAAAGGAGAGACCTCCGGAATGCGAGGTCGTTTTGTCGGGCAGGAACGCTCCTGCGGGATTAATTGAGGCTGCGGACTATGTATCTGAAATAATGCCGCTCAGGCATCCGTTTGAAAAAGGAATCTCAGGCAGAAAAGGAATCGAATTTTAAGATTCCGGGATGCTCCCGGATTGTTTTGTGAAAAGGAAGGTATTGTATGGCTGAAGTCAGGGTAGCCAGCGAGTGGCGGGATTATGAATTGATTGAAGCCGGCGACGGACAGAAGCTTGAGCGTTGGGGAGGATTTGTATTGAGACGGCCTGAACCACAGGCCGTATGGCCGATGACAAAGGCCTGGCCGGATGCTCATGCCATATACAACAGGAGTAATTCAGGTGGGGGAAGCTGGGATTTTTATAAAAATATGCCGGATAAATGGACGATAACATACAGGAATCTGAAATTTTATATTGAGCCAATGGGATTCAAGCACACGGGGATATTCCCTGAGCAGGCATTCAACTGGGATTTTGCAATGGATAGGATAAAGTCGGAGGGAACCGGAATAAGCGTTTTGAATCTTTTTGCATATACCGGCGGAGCTACCGCGGCTTGTGCATCCGCGGGGGCATCCGTATGTCATGTGGATGCTGCCAAAGGCATGGTTGCCCGTGCAAAGACAAATCTGGAGTTGTCCGGACTGAATGATAAGCCCGTAAGATACATAGTCGATGATGCGGTTAAATTTGTAAAAAAAGAAATACGCAGAGGGAAAAAATATGATTGCATAATAATGGATCCGCCTGCATACGGAAGAGGACCTTCCGGGGAACTGTGGAAAATTGAAGATACCCTGTATGAGCTTGTCGACCTTTGTGCTCAACTTTTGACTGACAGACCGCTTTTCTTTTTGATCAACGCCTATGCCTCGGCACTGTCGCCTCTCTTGATTGAAAACATCATGGGCATGATATTGCTTCCAAGGTTCGGAGGTAAAATCAGCACATATGAGCTTGGGCTCGATATCAAGAGCCGGGGAATGGTGCTTCCCTGCGGATTCACCGGGAGATGGGAGCGTTGATGAAGATACTGTATGAAGACAATCACATCATAGCTGTGGAGAAACCTCCCGGCATCCCCACTATGCCGGATAAATCGTCCGACCAAAGCATGCTTGACATGGTCAGGTTTTATATCAAGGAAAAATATATGAAGCCCGGCGATGTTTTCATCGGCCTGGTGCACAGGCTGGACCGGTCAACCGGCGGTGCGATGGTATTCGCCAGGACGACAAAAGGAGCATCCAGGCTTTCGAAACAAATCAGGGAAAAGCAGTTTAAAAAGACATATCTGGCGGTTGTAGAAGGTATTGTTCCTGATAAGAAAGGAAAGCTGCGCAACTTTGTTTCGAAGGACAGACAGATCAATAAATCAAAGGTAGTGGAAAGCGCTGGGGATGAAGCCAAGGAGGCAGTCCTTAATTACAGGGTTATTTCTGAAACAGGGAATCTGTCGTTGGTTGAGGTGAAACTGGAAACAGGAAGGCATCATCAGATCAGGGTGCAATTCTCCAATATAGGCCATCCGCTTTGGGGCGACATGAAATATGGAGCGGCAACCGGCAGAGGGCTGGGGCTGTGGTCATATTCTGTTCAATTCAAAAAAGCTGTCGGGGATGAGGAGATAGTTATTGTTTCCGAGCCCGATTATTGCAGCGAGCCCTGGAGTCTTTTCAGATGATCAAGCTTTCTTTCTGCGTCGCGTCTTGTGATTACCGATAAACCGTCGAAAGGCATTTCAATGCATTTCTTCATATATCTTACGGCACTGTCGATATCCTTCATTTTCTGCATTAAATCAGCCATGTTATAGTAAGCTTCGGGAAAACCGGGATCCTTTTTCATCAATGCTTCATATATCTCAAGGGCTTTTTCAAGATTGCCTGTCTTCAAATATGTCACTCCCAGGTTGTCCATTATTGCATTGTTATTTGGATTGTATCCATAGGCCTTTTCGTTTATTTCCAGGGCTTTCGCTAGATTATCCCCAAGAGTGACTATATATCCGTAGCTTCCGTATAAAACGGTGGACTCGCCTTCGGCCATAAGATTTTCAAGGATATCAAGCGATTCGGCTATTTTTTCCTTCTTCCAATAGTAAAGGGCTTTGTTTAAAAGCAGAGTATGGGATTCATAATCAGTCATTACGCGTCCCTCGGTCTTTTCGATTATTTCATATGCCTTATCGAATTTTTCGTTTTTCAACAGGAGATATATGAGCATGAGAGAAGTATGCACGGATGAACGCTTGAGTTTATAGGCTTTGTATATGAATCTCAGAGCTTTGCCGGGATTGTTCCTTTTTGTTTGATAACCTGCAAGGATCTTCAGGATATTTTCATATTGAAAAACGGTAAATACAGTGAAGTAAATGATAATCAGAGGAATGAGGACAAGATAATTGCCCGATAATGATATTGCCAGCAGCAGCACAGGAAAAATAAAGTATATGACTATGTTCTTAAGCCTGTTCATGAGACCTCCGTTTCACCAGTGATGATTATATATTAGGGACTGCTGAATAACAAGGGATTATAGATATTCAGCACCGGCGGCAGCCGGATGGACTGAAAACATTCAACATATACGGGTTTTCGGTACATGGCCCTAATTATCGGCGAGCTGAATCAGGCGAAGCCATGCCTAAAGGGCGGTGAAGGTGCAGGATTTTTATGCTTATACTAAGAAAAGCCTGCACCTGAACAGCTTGAAAATGTAAAGCAAGGCTATGAACAAGGCATTTTCAGGTTATTCGGCGAGCCTTATATAGGGACTGCTGAATAACAAGGGATTATAGATATTCAGCACCGGCGGCAGCCGGATGGACTGAAAACATTCAACATATACGGGTTTTCGGTACATGGCCCTAATTATCGGCGAGCTGAATCAGGCGAAGCCAGGCCTAAAGGGCGGTGAAGGTGCAAGGTTTTAACGCTTTTACTGATAAAAGCCTGCACCTGAACAGCTTGAAAATGTAAAGCAAGACTATAAACAAAGCATTTTCAAGTTATTCGGCAAGCCCTATACTAACAAGTCATTTCACACAAGAAAAACAGTGCAAATTGAGAAGGCTCATGTGGAACCGGCTATTTTACTATGATATCCCTCATGGAATATAAACCGGCCTGTTTTCCGTGAATGAAACGCGCCGCCTTAAGCGCCCCCGAAGCAAATATGTCGCGGGATAAGGCTTCGTGCTTTATTTCTATGATTTCATCGCGTCCGGCAAACAAGACAGTATGTTCGCCGACAATCGTGCCGCCCCTGACCGAGTGTATACCTATTTCATCGGTGCTTCTTTCCTCTCTGCGTCCATAGCGGTCGGTAACAATACGTTTTGGAGCTGAAAGGGCTTCGTTTATGATATCGGCGATGGCGAGGGCGGTTCCGCTTGGGGCATCGATCTTCCTGTTGTGGTGTTTTTCGATTATTTCTATATCAAAGAGCCCATCGGTGAAAGAAGCTGCGATCTTCGATATTTCCATGAGAAGATTGACTCCCATGGACATATTTGCACTGTAAAAAACAGGTATTGACAATGATAATTCTTCAATTTGGGCTATCTGGTATTCAGTCAGGCCGGTTGTTGCCATGACAAGCGGTATGTTTTTTTGGGCACAGTATGCAATGACGCCCTGCATTGCGGAAGGATGGGAAAAATCCACGACAACGTCGACAGGAACACTGCAATCAACAATGTTTCTAAATACCGGGAATGCGACAGCATCGGGTGAATTCAAGTCGCAGCCGGCGGCAATCAGAATATCCTCCATACCGGCGGCCAGCTTCACAATGGCCATGCCCATTCTTCCCCCGCAACCGTTCAATAAAATTCTAGGCATATTCTTCTCCTATACCAAACCAAGATTTTTCATTTCAAAAAACAGCTTTTCGCTGTGCCCGTCGCTCATTTCCACAAGTGGAAGCCTTACGTCTCCGGTTGCCATTCCCATGAACATCAGGGCTTTTTTTATGGGTATCGGATTTGTTTCCAGCCCCAGTGCCTTAATCAATGGGTATATTGCGTAAAACTCGTTCATGGCTGAAGCTGTATTTCCGTTAAGATATGATGCTGTTATGCGATGTGCCCTGTTTGGTATTATATTGGACATTACCGAGATCAGACCCCTGGCTCCGAGAGCCAGGAATTGAAGGACCTCATCGTCGCAACCCGAATAAATCGAAAAATCGTCAGGCGTATTCATGATTACATCCGCGGTCTGGAAAACATTGCATTCCTTGACCCCGACGATGTTTGGCAATCCGGACAGTTCGATGATTGTGGGAGCATCTATATTGACGACGGTTCTCGCGGGGACATTATAAAGTATGATCGGCAAACCGACACTTTCGGAGATGGCGGTGAAATGAGCTATCAGACCGCGTTGTGTTGATTTGTTGTAATAGGGAGCGACTGAAAGCAATGCGTCCGCACCTGCTTTTTCGGCAAGGCGGCTCAGTTCTATAGCATGGGCAGTGTCATTGCTGCCGGTGTTTGCGATAACCGGCACACGGCGATTGGTTTTTTCGATTCCAAACCGAATCACAGACATATGCTCTTTGTCAGGCATCGTTGACGACTCGCCTGTCGTCCCGCAAAACAGAAGGGCTTTGATTCCCCCTTCAATCTGAAAGTCAATCATCCTGCCGAGTGCTTCGTAATCAACGGCACCGTTCCTGAATGGAGTGGCGACGGCGGTAGCCGAACCTTCGAAAACAATTCTCTTGTTACTCATATAAAACAACTCCTATGATTCTTCCCATATTTTGATTAATTCCCGGGCTATCTGAACGGCATTCGTGGCAGCCCCCTTTCTTATGTTGTCAGAAACCACCCACATATTAAGACCGCTGTCGACACTTTCATCCCTTCGGATCCTGCCGACAAAAGTATCGTCTTTCCCGGCTGCATTCCTGGCAAGAGGATACAGATTTGACTTAGGGTCGTCCTGCACGGTAATACCAGGTGAATTACGGAGTATTTCCCGGAGCTCATCGACATCGAACTGTTTCTCAAGCTCTACGTTTATGGACTCGCTGTGGCTGTAATACACGGGAACACGCACGGTCGTGGCGGTTATCCTAAGATGCGGCGCATGCATTATCTTCCGGGTTTCGTTTACCATCTTCATTTCTTCCTTGGTATATCCATTGTCAAGAAAAGCATCTATATGCGGGATGCAATTTCCTGCTATCGGATGAGGCATAAGCTTCGCCGGATTGCCTTCCAAAGTATTGGTGAGTTCGTCGCATCCGCTTTTGCCTGCCCCGGAAACAGACTGATATGTTGAATATACGATTCTTTTTATGCCATATGCATCATATATTGGCTTCAAGGCGACGACGGCCTGTATGGTAGAGCAATTCGGATTTGCTATTATTCCGTTGTGAAGGCGAATGTCCTCGGGATTTACTTCAGGCACCACCAGGGGGACATCGGGATCCATCCTCCATGCACTGCTGTTGTCTATTACTACGGCGCCTTTGCCCACAGCCAGCGGCGCATATTCCCTGCTGAGGGAGCCGCCCGCCGAAAACAAGGCTATGTCTATGTCCCTGTCAAAGGAGGAAGTTGTAAGCTCCTCAACTGTATATTCGCCTCCCATGAAGGATATCTTTTGCCCGGCAGACCTTGCAGAGGCAAAGAAGTGGATATTGCCTACGGGAAGACCCTGTTCTTCAATTACGGTTATGAAAGTCCTTCCGACCATACCCGTGGCGCCGACAATGGCAAAATTATATTTTTTCATTCATTCCCTCCATGCATTCCCATTATATATAAAAAAATAAAACCGGTACAGGGTACCGGCAAATAAAAATCCGCGATAGCCCTCCATCATTACATGATGACAGTCGCAGGGCTGTTAACCCGGCAACCAGACAGACACGTCAGGCTGTGCCCACCTTCGGCGGTTTCTCCTTTTGCCATGCCTATGAAATCCTGCTTTCTTAACATGGTTACTTATAAAACCCGCGCCTCTACCAATCAATCTTCACTTTTAAATTTAAACATTAGGTATGATTTAAATTTAGTCGATTATAACAAATATCAAGTATCTATGCAACACAATATATTTAAAATTGAATGGAGCAACCGATGGAATTCTTAGTGTAAAGAGTTCTGGGAATCAAATATATTTTTTTGGTAATTGCTTGCCTGCAAGTTTGTCCGATGCTCCAAAATGAACCTAATGAGAATTGGACCTGGCCGTCTGCCGGGGAATCACATTTGGCTTTTCAGCCACAGATATTTTGAAGATAAAAAGTTAAACCATAAACAATTGACAAAAAACTAATTCAAGTTATAAAATCATAATGTAAGTTAAACGTTAAACAAAGAGTCAAAGGGGGTTGTTTTTATGAATTCAAGGGAAAGAGTATTAAGAGCATTTAAAGTCAAGGAAGGTATGCCGGATAGGATTCCTATTCAGTTTGATTTGTGCCGACAGCTTCAGGATCATTTTGCAATAGAACTCGGGATTGAGTCTGTATATACAAACAACATTTATGAAGATGTGACATATCGTATCAGTGGCAATGAGATACGACTTGCAATGGGCAGTGATGTCGTCATTGTCGGACCAAGTGAAAGCAAAGATTTTGCAACGGGAAAACACGATGACGGAACATGGCTGAATGAGTATCATATGCTTATGAAACAAGGCGATATATATGTTGAGGTTGTAAAGTATCCACTTGCTGATGCCACTACAAAAGAAGATATCGATGCATATGAGTGGATGAATCCGAGTGACCCTTCGCGTTTTATTGATGTTGAGAAGTATGTTGAAAAGTATAAAGATGATTATGTTGTAATAGGTGACATTGAACTGACGATTTTTTCTCTGGCACAGCAGCTTGTAGGTATGGAGAAAGTTCTGCTTGATATGGCAATGGAAGAGGAGTACCTCGAATACCTCTTTGAAAAATGTGCGGATTTTCATACTAAACTTGGCCTTGAGCTAATAAAGCGAGGGGTAGACGCAATCTGGATTGGCGATGACTTTGGATCTCAGACAAACCTGCTGTTTTCACCACAGATGTTTAGAGACAAACTGAAGCCGTACTATAAAAAAATGCTGGATGCCTTTAAAGCGGAAAATCCGGATATTATATGCATATTGCATTGCGATGGTGCTGTCAGCAAGCTTCTTGATGACATTCATGAAGTTGGCTTTACAGTATTTAATCCGGTTCAACCCGGTGTGACCGGACACTCGGCAAAGGAGATAAAAGAAGGTTTCGGAGACAAGTTTGCTTTCTGGGGTGCAATTGACCAACAATATCTTCTCCCCAAAGGCAGCGATGTTGAAGTTGAAACAGATATTAAAGAAAAGTGTGAGGTGCTTGGTGCGGGTGGCGGCTATATGGTTTCTCCGGCACACATCATGCAGTCGGATATCTCTCCCGAACGGGTTAAACTTTTTATTGAGTTATGTAAAAAATATGCTGCGTATTAAAATTTAACGTTATCCGGAGTTATAGGATGAAACTTTGGGGGTTCCGATATATGGATGATGATTTCTGGTTGAATTTATTTCCGGTAAGTCCGGATTAGTATATTTACCAATTGGTTAAGGGGGATTAATTATGAATGAACGAGAAAGATTTTTAAACACCATGCGTTTTAAACCGGTGGACAGAGTACCGATGTGGCCTCCTATTGCTGTATGGGATTCAACCTGGAAGAGATGGGAAGGCGAAGGTTACACCACTATGACCAGTGAGCTTGTCGGTGAGCACGGAGGTGCCGGATTCTTAAGCTTTTGGGATTTCTTTGGTTGTGACCGACAGGATGAAGTAGGGATATATTATGGATTCTGTCCGGGATTTGAATATAAAGTCATTGAAGATGATGGTCGCAAAATCACATTTCGAAACCACGAAGGCATTATAATGAGTGAACTAAAGGAAGGCAGAGAAACATCAATGCCTCATTGGCTCGATTTTCCCATAAAAACAAAGGAGGATTTCAGAAAGAATTTATACCGATGGGAACTTAACTTTGATGAACGCTTTCCCGGGAATTGGAATGATAAATGCAAGCTTTGGAAAGACAGAAAAGTGCCTTTGAGGATGTGGGCGGACAGAGAAGGCGGTTTTTACGGCCCTCTCAGAAATCTGTTCGGTGTAGAGCTGCTTTCTTATTTGTTTTTTGATGATATAGCTTTTATTGAAGAAGTCCTCGATGCAAAAGTTGAAGCCATGATAAGAATAATCGATCGGGTTTGGGATGGTGTTCAATTTGATTATTTTGTATTTTGGGAAGATATGTGTTTTAAAAACGGACCCTTGATTTCCCCTGAATTATTTGATAAATATTTGGTTCCCAGATATAAAAAAGTTACGGATTTTCTTAGAAAGAAGGGTTGTGACATCATTATCGTGGACAGTGACGGAGATGTTACAAAATTGGTTCCCCTTTGGCTCAAGGCCGGGGTAAACGGTATATTGCCATTTGAAGTCCAGGCTGGAATGGATGTTAATTATTTCAGAGCGGAGTATGGTAAGGATCTGATTATCATGGGCGGCATTGACAAGCGTGCCTTGATTACCGGACCAAAGGACATTGATGCTGAGTTAAGACGCATTGCACCCATGATTGAACAAGGGGGGTATATACCCTGGTTGGATCATAGTGTTCCGCCTGATGTCAGCTTTGACAATTTTTTGTATTATATGGATAAGCTGGAAAAATTGATTGACGGAAAATTTTGATATAGCATTTGTTTAACGAATTTTGCTGAACATAATTTATTTTAGTGGCGTGGAAGTTTCTACCAACGATGGTGATTCCTGGAGCGCGGCCACCAACACCGGCACCAATTTCTCCACCTGGGCGTATCTATGGGATAACCCTACTCCTGCCGGCAGCCATAC
>JAWOIG010000118.1:0-8305 GCA_046484775.1 Clostridia bacterium
GGCGCACTCGACGGAGATGCTGTCGTCCCGCAGGCGGATTGGCGGTGTCGCGGCGGGGCGGCTGGCTGTTCTTCTCGAGGCGGCAGGCAGGCGCGAGGAGGCGACGCACCTCTGGGAGTCGATGCTCGGGATGTTGATGTTACTGCGGGCAAACTAAAGGCAGCAATAGAGTGCAGGACTGTTTCGCATAGCAACTATTCTAAATTTGATTTTCAGGAATTCATCATGTTCAGGGACAGGCTTAGGGAAATGTTCCCTCTTGTTCATCAGAAGCTGGAATTGGAAATCGTAAACGAATACAGTCTTCTCTATAAGTGGAAAGGCGCCGATGAAAATCTTGCCCCGGGTCTGTTCATGGCGCATATTGACGTTGTTCCAATAGAAGAAGGGACTGAGGATGACTGGAAGCACCCGCCGTTCAGCGGAATCTCCGCAGAGGGATATGTCTGGGGCAGGGGAGCGATGGATATAAAGGTTCAGATAATTACTTTGCTCGAATCATGCGAAAAGCTGCTTGAAGATGGCTTTTGCCCGTTAAGAACGATATATTTCGCATTTGGACACGATGAGGAAACCGATGGAAGCAACGGTGCAAAAAAAATCGTGGAAAAATTCGAAGCCGAAGGAGTGAGTTTCGAGTTCGTAATTGATGAGGGGGGATGTGTCAACAAGGGAATATTTGCCTCTGTTGATAAGCCTATGGCATTTATAGGTGTGGCAGAGAAAGGTTATCTGAACATCAGGGTTGACATCAAGGGGACGGGAGGACACGCATCAACTCCTCCGAGGAACAGTTCGCTGGGTCTTGCCGCCAAGGCAATTTGCAGACTTGAAAAAAACAAGATGAAACTTCGTATGACTGATCCCACCGCACAGATGATCAAAGCGCTTGGGAGACACATGGGATTTGCAAGCCGTCTGATAATTGGCAATTTATGGTTGTTTAAAAGATTGTTTATAAAAATATTCACATCATCAGGGACGACCGGGGAAGCTCTTTTGAGGACCACAATTGCGCCTACGATGGCCCACGGCAGCATGGAACCCAATGTTTTGCCTCAGATTTCAAGCTTTACGGTCAACTGCAGGATCCTGCAGGGAGAGACTTACAAGGATGTAATAAGGCATATTGAAAAGGCGTGCAGGGGAATGGATTTCCAAATCAATGTGCTGAGGCATGAGGAGCCATCAAAAGCAAGTCCCCGGGATTCATGGTTTTTCCAAAAAGCTGCGGGAGCAGTCATTGGACTTTATGGCGATGTAGCCGTCATACCATACCTTATGGTAGCGGGTACCGACAGTATAAAATACCAGGGATTATGCGATAATATATTAAGGTTTTCACCTTACCTGATAAATATGGACGATATTAAGAGAATCCATGGCACCGACGAGAGGATATCGCTGAAAAACATTGAAAGAAGCGTTGCTTATTATATTGCATTGTTCCGGGAACTCTGATCAGATATTCAGCTCTTCGCCGGGTTCAAGTATTACACATTTCGTTTCGGGGAATCTGATTGCATTGCAGAATTCAACGGGGTTTGTTTTTATCGGTCCGAAGGTTTTGTAATGTATCGGGATTACCATGCGGGGCTTTAGTATTGATACGGCGGCGGCAGCATCAACCAGGTCCATGGTGTAATGTCCGCCGATGGGCAGCAATGCCGCATCCAGCGTATAACGATCCGATATAAGCGACATGTCTGAATATAGCGAAGTGTCTCCGGCATGATATATGGTCTTGCCGTCAAAGCTTATGACAAACCCGCATGGAACTCCTGCATAAGCACCATCCGGTGTTGATGAGGAATGCTTCGCCTCGACTGACCTTACCGATGTTTCTTTAATTCTCAAGGTGCCGCCCATGTTGAAACCCCTTGCATCAAGTCCCTTTTTCCCGAACCATTTGGATAATTCCGCAATTGCGTAAACAGGACATCCCGTGCGTCTTGAAATGGCTTCCGCATCCTCAATATGGTCAAAATGACCGTGCGTTAAAAGGATTGCATCAGGACTGAACGAATCCGCGGGTTTATCAGACAATGGATTCGAGGTAATGAAAGGGTCTATCAGAATGGAAACATCCGTTATGACTTCGACAAATGCATGTCCGTGGAATATTAATTTCATATGATCACTCTCCGTATTGTTAATTTCATTCACATGATATATTATATCAAAAGAATTTTAGTGAGGGCATTATTTTGAATAAAAAGTTAAGGGCCGACATGATACTGCTAATGCTGACTGCCTTATGGGGAGTCAGTTTTCCACTTATGAGAAATGTTCTTGAATTCATGCCGGCGCTTCCATATCTGTCAATCAGATTCCTGATAGCGGCTGCTGTTGTATCCATAGTTTTTATCAAGAGCCACGGAAAGATCGGCAAAATGGAATTGAACGGCGGTTTCAGGATAGGGTTTCTACTTTTTGCAGGGATGGTCCTGCAGGTTTTCGGCCTGTATTATACAACCGCTTCAAACTCGGCGTTCATAACTTCAATGAGTGTTGCATTCGTACCTATATTGCTTGCATTGTTCTTCAAAAGGAAAACCAACAGGCTTACCATAATCGGGATTATACTGGCATCGGCGGGATTGTTCCTGATATCAGGCATAGGCAGACTGAAGTTCAATCCGGGTGATCTTCTGACTTTGTTTTGTGCGATGACATTTGCACTGCAAATAATATATATAGACAAATACACGAAGGAAGGAGATCCATCGGCCATAGCCATTGTTCAACTCTGGACGGCTGCATTCTTTACCACGCTTGTATGGCTTGTATTCGACAGGTCTGCGATAATCTGGAACATCGAAGTTGCCGTCGTGCTTCTTGTTACGGCTGTTTTCGGAACAGCGTTCGCTTTCTCTGCCCAGATACTGGTACAGAAGGATACCACTCCTTCAAACGCAGCCCTTATATTTACGATGGAACCGATGTTCGCATTGTTCTTTGCGATGATAATACCCGATTCAGGCGGAAATTTAGAGGTTCTTGCGCTTTTGAATGCAATAGGCTGCTTCTTGATTCTTTCCGGAACGCTAGTCAGCGAGTATAAGACCATATTCACAGTTTTAAGGAAAAGGAATGGAAGGATTTAAAACGCTCTCAGAGTATTTCAAGGATGAATTCGGATACAAAATCGCGAAGATCGGAATCAACGCGGGCTTTTCATGCCCGAACAGGGACAACGGAAGCGGAGGCTGTCTTTTTTGCACTGATGCGGGGGCGGGGGAATTCGCAGGGAATCCGGAATTATCAATAAGCGAACAAATAGCAGCAGGGAAAAAGACATATGCATCCAAATGGAACTGCGGGGGATACATCGCATATTTCCAGAGCTTTTCCAATACATATGCACCTTTGCATATCCTGAGGTCTAAATTCAACGAGGCAATTGACTCCGAGGGAATAATCGGAATGGCCATAGCAACCCGGCCTGATTGCATTGACGAAAGTGTTGCCCATCTTCTCGGGCAATATAATAAACGCACATTCCTATGGATTGAACTTGGATTTCAGACATCCAATGAAAATACCGCATCGCTTATAAACCGGGGATATTCGAACAAAGTATTTGATAATGCTGTGGAACTGTTGCAAAATGAAGGAATCAGGATTGTCGTTCATCTTATAGCCGGGCTTCCGGGAGAAGGAAAGAAGGAATTTCTTGAATCGGTTAAGTATGTTGACGGGATGAAACCCTGGGGGATTAAGCTGCACAGCATTTATATACAAAGCAATTCGCGGTTGGCGGAGTATTCCCTGGATACGGGATTCGAACCATTGCCAATGGGCGATTACATCGATTACATTTCCGATGCAATGATTTTACTTGATAAAAATACCATTCTCCACAGGCTTACCGGCGACCCTGACAGAAGGCTTTTGGTCAAGCCATTCTGGGCATGTGACAAACTAAGGGTATTGAGCGGTATTGCACGGGCAGTTTCATTGAAAAGCACTTCAATGCAAAAGAATACGGAATTTATCCACCCTTCCTTAAATGTTCGCGCAGACTGACAATGTACTCTTCAATCAATTCAATTGCCATGGGATAGTATACGGGATCCTTCGGTGATACCAGGCGCATCGTCTCTATGGCGTTTTCATAATCAGGAACAAGGGCAAGCTCCCGAGCCCTGTGGAAATATCCACGTGACTCGATTATTCCGGCGGCCTCTTCCTGCAACTCTATGATTTTTGGGGATGAATAAGCGGAAAAATAAAAGAATTCATCCATTGCTTTTCGAAACAAGTCGTAATCTATTACTTCATAAAGGAAATCCTCGTATATATAAGAGACCAGTGAATCAAACTCATCCGATGCCAGGAATGAAAAATATGATGAGACAACCATACGAAGTCCTTCGTCATCAATCTCATCCAAATACGAAAAAATATAGTATTCCTCATACTTTTCAGAAAGGACATCTGAGAACTCAGCCAGAAAGACCTCGTCTTCCTTTTTATTGGGATATACATAAGGCCAAACAGCTGATGCATTTTCAAAGTCCCCCGAATCTATGAAACCAATGAAAGAAGAAGCGCGCAGTTCATTTTCATTCTTTAGGGTTTTTGCCTCGATTTTGAAAACAACGATATTAAGCGTCAGTATTGCCAGGGCCGCAATAATAAGCCACAGTAAAATCTTCTTGTTTTCGAATTTATACAGGAATGGCATTAGCTTTACCTTTCGTATCCGTCATATCGTTTTTTCCGCGGTTTGTAAACACAAATTTAAGAAATATTGGTGTAGCTATTGACGTAACTATAACCATGACGGCTATAGGAGCGAAATATGAAGCCGGGATAATGCCTGCCGAAACTCCTTTGTTGGTGACGATCAGGGCTACCTCGCTGCGGGCGACCATTCCGATTCCAATCTGAAGCGCTTCCCTGGAATTGGAGCCTGTGAGTTTTGCTCCCAGCATGCATCCTGCCGCCTTTGTTATTATCGCCATTCCGGTTATTGCAAGGGCAAGCCAGAGCATAGACATGCTGAAGGAAGTGAATTCTATGCTGATGCCGACAGAAGCGAAGAAAATGGGGGTCAGCAGCATGTATGAAAGTATTTCAAACCTGCGGTGTATATATCCGCTGTGCACGGTGGTGGATATGATGAGACCGGCTATGAAAGCGCCTGCTATGTCGGCGACACCGAAATATTTCTCGCCCAGAAAAGCCAGGAACAGACAGAAAGCGAAGGCAAATATCGGGAATCTGCGCTTCTTCTTGTGAGCCTTGCTGTAACTGTTGAAGAGCTTGTTGAAAGGGATTCCGATAATAACAGCGACAACAAAGAACAAAACGATTTTCAACAGTACTCCACCTATGGCGGAAGCGCCTCCGCCATCGGAAATACCCATCATGAAAGTCAGGATTACCAGTCCAAGCACATCATCGATGATCGCGGCTCCCAATATGATCGTTCCTGCGCGTGTTTTAAGCTTGCCCATTTCCTGAAGAGTCTCCACAGTTATGCTGACGCTGGTTGCGGTAAGTATGACGCCTATGAATATATTCTCGATCAGAGGGAAAAAGGAGAGGTTGAAGGCTGATGATACCAGAAATCCTCCAGCTAGGGGAATTATAACACCGAAAGCGGCAACAATCATCGAGGCCTTGCCTGCATTTTTCAATTCCTTTAGGTCGACTTCCGTACCGGCGCAAAACATTATTACTATTACGCCTATTTCAGCCAGGTCGCTTATCAACTCGGTCTCATGAATTATGCCAAGGACGGCAGGTCCGAGAATCAATCCCGCCATAAGAGCCCCCACTACCTGAGGGAGCTGGAATTTGCGCGTAATCACCCCAAGGGCTTTCGTGCTGATAAGTATTATGGCCAGATCTACCAAAAATTCAATATTCATTGATTTGTCCTGTCTATTAATCTTAAATTAATATAACAAAAAGAAATGGCAAAAACAATAAGACGAATACCAAAAATTTAATCTTCGGAATGATTCGAAATAACTGAAATATCATTTGGCAAGAGGATATTATACCGCTTGTTCGTCTTAATTATGATAATATTGATTCCTGATATATAAAGGGGAGATTGTTTATGAGGATGCCATGGAATGTATTTGTGTTTATTTACCGCAGGACTTCGCCGGGATACGAATATCTTCTTTTGAAACGAAGCGATGATTCATCATGGCAGGGAGCCGCCGGAGGGGGGGAGGACGGGGAATCCCCCGAAGAGGCAGCAAGAAGGGAAGTCGCCGAGGAAACAGGTTTGAATGTCAATTCCCTGTTCAGGCTTGATACAACGGGCTGGGTGAGGGCTGTTTATTTCAACGGACGCGCAGAATGGGGACGGGATGTGTATGTTGTGCCGATACATTATTTTGCAGCCGGGCAGTCGGGCCGGGTAACAATATCAGGGGAACATGATGAATATATGTGGGCTGATTATGAAACTGCCGCCATGAAACTGTTCTGGCATGATAATCTAACTGCGTTGTGGGAATTGAATGAAAGACTGAAGAAAAATGACATTCCCGCATCGGATGAAAATTAGTCGGCTGGTTCTTCAATCGGCGTCATTTTACCTTCCCGGCTTCATGCCCGGATGTAATCGCCGACGAACGGCACAGGCACATTATTACCTTGACAAATATGACATATATCAATAAAATGTATGCAAAGCGATGACGAAGAGCTTTGATATGAAAGCCGAAAGGGAGTAAATGCCGAGACTGAAAGCATTTTACGGTGGAAATACCAGACAAGCGACACTTCCGAGCAGACGGTTTGAAATCAAGTAGGGCCGGACGTTTTCCGCGTTAAGGAGTTGAGTGGACCAAATGTGTCAACAAGGGTGGCACCGCGGGTATGACCCGTCCCTTGCAGTATTGCTGTAAGAGGCGGTTTTTTAATATCCGAAAGAAATATTGTTGCCGGATGGACAAATGAAAGCCGGGATGGAGGAAAAAATGAAAATATCACTGCCAAAGGGCACCAAGGATATTCTACCTGATGAAATGATCGGATGGCGTTTTGTCGAGAATGTTTTTTACGACATTTGCGTGAATTCCGGTTACGGTGAAATAAGGACTCCTGTTTTTGAATATACGAATCTGTTCGACAGGGGAGTCGGGGATTCCACGGATATAGTCCAGAAGGAAATGTATACTTTCAATGACAAGGGCGGCAGGTCACTGACCCTGAGACCCGAGGGAACCGCAGGAGTTGCAAGAAGCTTCATTGAAAAGGGAATGGCATCCCTCCCGCAGCCTGTGAAGCTTTTCTATATGATAACCGCATACAGGTATGAAAATGTTCAAAAAGGCAGATACCGGGAATTCAACCAGCTCGGGGCGGAAATTTTCGGAGCCGCAAGCCCAAATGCGGACGTAGAGGTTATCTCGCTGCTTAATAATTTTTTCACCAAGCTTGGCCTGGGCAAACTTTCACTTGAGATCAACAGCATCGGATGTCCCCAATGCCGCTCGGCATACAACGAGAAACTGAAAGAGTATTATTCGGGCAGGATAGACGGAATGTGCGCCGATTGCAAGCGAAGGTTCGGTACCAATCCGATAAGGCTCATTGATTGCAAGAACGAGAGCTGCATTGCGGCTTCCGTTGACGTACCCTTGATGCTGGATAATATTTGCGGTGAATGCGCTTCTCATTTTTCAGGGGTCAGGACGGGTCTAAACAGCCTCGATATTAAGTACACCGTGAATCCGCGCATTGTAAGGGGTCTTGACTACTATACAAAGACAGTCTTTGAGTTTGTGTCTGAAAACGTAGGAACGCAAGGCACTGTATGCGGCGGCGGTAGGTATGACGGCCTTGTGGAGTCGCTCGGAGGTTCGGGTACCCCCGGGATAGGATTTTCACTGGGCGTCGAAAGGCTTTTCATGGAGCTTGAAAGCAACAATATCATTCCGGGTGAGAAGACAGTACCCGAAATATATTTTGTAACAATAGGTGAGAAGGCATACGCATATGCCAGGAAATTATCATGTGCGCTCAGAAAAGCCGACGTATACACAGAAATGGACCTCCTCGGCCGAAGCGTAAAGGCTCAGATGAAGGATGCGGACAGAAAAAAGGCAAGATATGTTCTTGTTGTGGGTGATGATGAGATAAAGCAGAACAAGGCGCAGATAAAGATCATGGAAACAGGCGAGCTCAAGGATGTCAGCCTGGACTCAATATACAAAAGGATTCTTGAAAAGAAAGTGCAGGGGGTTTGATATGGCGGAGTTAATGGGGGGAATCAAGAGAACCGGCAGGTGCGGGGACTTTACAACAGGCGACATCGGAAGAAAAGTGAATG
>JAWOIG010000130.1:0-3616 GCA_046484775.1 Clostridia bacterium
CGGCAGTATTGACCACGACACCATATTGCAACCGGCCGCTCCGACGCCTATTAATGCGCAGACAGCCACAACCAGCACATCGGGAGTTTGCTGTGTAAAACTGAATATCAGGATATTTGCCACGATCCAGACCGACGCCGAGATTAACCCCGGCAGCTTTTTTCCTGATTTCTGCGCCATTGCGGAAAATATGATTATAAATATCAGCTGGACAATAAGAATGGCGGCCATCGCCGGTACAAAGAGATAATCCTTCTGCAGCGACACGCCCAGATAGAAGACCGCAATCGCCATGGTTATGTCTATCGCCATCTGTGAAAATATGAAGATCAGCACATAGAGCCTGAATGACCTGTTCTTCAGCACCGAGAACCACTCTCTGTAGGAAAAGTCAGTCTTGCCGCTGCTCTTCGTGTTTTCCCATGTGCCCAGGAAAACGGCCAGCCATGCAATCCCGAATAATATGCCGAATGCAATGCCCATTATCAGATAACCCGTCTGAGGGCTCTCGAACGAGCCTGTGATGATTCCGGGAACGATGCCGCTGATTATGGCTGCGCCTGCGGAAAAGCTCAGCCTGACCCCTGTGTAAGCGCTGCGCTTGTTGTAGTCGCCCGTCATGTCGGCTAGCAGAGCGTTATAGGGTACCATAACTATTGTGAAGGCGGTTGAAAAGAAAATGAACGCCACTATGTAATAGATGATCTTCGCGGCCTCGCCGTTTATTCCGAATGAATACCATAGAGTCACCCAGGAAACGAAGACGACGACCGACCCCAGCAGAAAATATGGCCGTCTCCTTCCGAACCTCGACTTCGTGCGGTCGGACAGCATCCCCATGATCGGATCCGTCACCGCATCCCATGCCTTGCCCGTGAAGATTATTATACCGGCCCATGTGCCCGACAATCCCTCGACCTTCGTGAGGAAAACCAGCAGGAGCAACCCCACTATGATGAACGCCCCTCCGCCGTAGATATCCCCGCTCGCATAGGCTATTTTACTCAGCAGCTCATTCCGTTTTTTCATCCCACACCGTCTCCTCGTAATATTTGTCCCTTATAAGCCGGACCGCCATGACCCACTTGATCATCTGCGTCCTGTCCCCGAATATGAATCGGCTGATATGGCCGCCATCGGCAACCTCTATGTACTCCCCCGCGGCGAATGGTATCATCGGTATGTTCTTCATCGGGAAAACCAGAAGCGACCGCTCCCCCTTCACCGTTCCGTCGTAAGTGATTGCTTCCCTTGTGATGCGAAGCTCGCCGCCGCCCTGCAGCTGGTACCCGTACTTCCCGGCCTCGTTGTACCGGAGCTCCGCCGCCGCTGTCAGCGAGAATCCCGGATCCTCTATTTCACGTTCAAGGAATTCCTTCTGAAAATCATACCAGCGGTCTATCCCGTCGAAAAAAACCGTATCGGGACCGCCCGGCTCGAACATCAGGTACCTGTTCATCAGCACCTCATTGCCGCACGCCTTGCAGAAAAGCCGGCTGCCTTCGGAGCGCAGGGTAAACTCGCCCATGCACTTCGGGCACTTGTACAAAACGAATTCCACTCCCTCCGCCGCCTTTTTGGCCCGGAACGGAATCATCCTCTCCCTCTGCCATCTGTAGTCGTCGTAATACAGTGCGCCCATCATGCGGTTGTAGATCTGCTCATTGGACAGCTCCCGCACATCATCACGACTTAGGATCTGCGACACCCTGGTCTCCAGCCTTCCATACCTGGATCTTTGGCTCCACCTTGGCCGCGTCAGGTACCCGCCGTCCGTCTTCACGGCAACCACCGGTACATCCAGGAATTTGACAAGCTTGGCTACCCCGGTCACGGCATAGCCGCCCGGCCGCCCGTCATTGGACAGACAACCATGCGGAAA
Organism: Clostridia bacterium; assembly: GCA_046484775.1. Classification (GTDB taxonomy): domain Bacteria; phylum Bacillota; class Clostridia; order DUPQ01; family DUPQ01; genus JAFGQE01. The sequence goes on from JAWOIG010000130.1 coordinate 1,883, forward strand.
CAGCGCCACAACGCGCCCATTGTCGATGCAGTATTTCATCTTCTTAATGGACGAGACGTCCTTCGTGTATTGGTATTTCGAGATTACGCCAAGATATTTGAAAACAAAGGCAAGCGTTTTGTCCCTGTAGAAGTTGTACGCGCCGACATAATTCATCCGGACCGGAAACATCGCGACGCCGGTGATGATATAGTCCAGCCAGCAGCTGTGCCCCGCCACTACAAGATATGGAGGCTTCAGACCCGCCAATCCCGATCTGTCAACCTTCAGGCCATACGCCAGCCGATAATAAATTTTTAAAAAGGGAGCTACGCCGTAATACAGGAAAGCATTGGGCTTCTTCACTTCTTTTGACTTGATTTTTTTCAAAATGCCTCCGTATCAATAAAGAATCATTATACAGATGTAAATTTATTACAGAATATCACATGAAAGCCGGGACTTCACTAGATTTTTTTGTTTGGTTGGTACTTCAGTTAATCAATGAATTTTGGTAATATGAAAATTAATTCACGGAAAGATATTTTGGCAACCGCATCATGCTGATATTTGGTCATTTTGCCTGCCGGATTACAGAGGAGCTGTCATTGATTCACAATCATAAAACCATCATAGGCATCCAGGGCAGCGTAATGGGGTGGAATGACCCCTGGCACCCGGGCCTCTGTGATACGAAAATGCGCACCGGCGAGGGAAAGGTATTTGCATCGCAGGATCCGACTCCCTCGGTTTCGGAATTCATGAACCTTCTTCATTCCTTCGGTGCGGATCTCTATATGCACCATGCCATGCCGGACGAGGCGGAAATAACAAAGTTCATTGACAGCATAAGCCGGTATGACATGAAGTTCATGCTGGGGAATGAATACGGAAACATCAACGGACCTTTCAAAGAACATTCAAACCGGTTCGACATCCCTGAAACATGCGTACGGAAGGCGCTTGAAAACGATAATTTCATCGGTCTTCTTTATGATGAGACCGAGCACCTGCAGCTGCATCCGGACATGTATCTCAATTATCATCCCGGGGAGAAGGAACACACTCCCCGTAGACATCAGTGGTCGATGGTGGACGGCATGAGCCTGCAGGAATCCGAAGATGCCGTTTGTGAGGCTGTGCAGGCCCGGAAACAGGCTTACGGTAAGGGCGTTGAAATGTATGGCGAGCATGTATTTCCGGTGATGTATCATACCCTTGCGAGGGGCGGCATGAATCCTTGCCCGAAGGTGCTCAAGGAGGAATTCCAGTCGGTGCAGTTGTCGACCGCCCTGGGGGCGGCCAGGCAGTATAGACGCAAAATGGGCATCTGCGTGGATTTCTGGGGACAGGATGTGGGAGAATGGTTCACAAGGGTCTGGGGTTTCCCCGGCCACTCCCCCGCGGAATACAAATCGGCGCTCGAGATGTCATATATGATGGGACCCGAATTCATGTTTACGGAAAATGTCGACATACTGGCCAGATATACTACGCGAGGTTTTGAAAAAACAGAGTTTGGGGAGATTCTTGAGGAATTCATCAAGAAGTTCATTCCGGAAAACCCGCGGCCATATAGCCACGCCATGGCTGATCCCGACATCGTCCTCATTCGTTCGGATGACACTGAATGGGGCTGCGAGGTGCACCCCTATGGAAACAATGCCCTGGGTTTCAACCATGGATCAAAAACGCCATTCAAAGTATTCAACCTATTGAGCAGAGGTCTCATACCCAATAACGGAATCACGTTCT
>JAWOIG010000018.1:0-8920 GCA_046484775.1 Clostridia bacterium
CATTCAACGGCAGGCAGGGGAGCTATCTCATACTCAACAGGGAGTTTGAATTTTCATGGGAGCATTTCGAATATCTTTTTAAGGAAACGCTATATCTTACATGGGTCAAGAACACCATATTCATCGCAGTTGCAACCGCTGTGATAATCCTGCTGATAGTTTCCTTCACGGGATACGCGTATTCCAGATACAAATTCAAGGGAAGAAGAGCATCCCTGATGGCAATATTGCTCATCCAGACAATACCCGCTTTTGCCGGCATCGCCGCATATTACACGATGCATACGATAATATCAAACATCATACCAGCGTTCTCAAGGCAGATGATGCTGGTCATGATATATGCCGGAGGAGGGATTGCCAGCAATACATTCATACTGAAGGGGTACATTGATTCAATATCAACCGAACTTGACGATGCGGGAAGAATGGACGGATGTTCAAGCATGAAGGTATACAGACTGATAATAATGCCCATAGCAAGGCCTATGCTGGCGGTCATCGGGCTGTGGTCGTTCATAGGGCCGTTCATGGATTACCTGCTGCCCAGGGTTCTTCTGACAAGCCCCCAGACATATACGCTTGCCGCAGGGCTGTTCACACTTATCAATGACATAAGGAATACCAACCAGCCCGCATTTGCTGCGGGAGGACTGCTTACGGCGATTCCCATTGTAATCATGTTTATCTTATTGCAGAACCAGCTTGTAGCGGGCCTTGCCAAAGGCTCGGTAAAAGGCTAGTCGAAATATTGGAGGAGCTATGAAAGTCGAACTTAAGAACATCGGGAAAAAATATGAGAACCGCGAGAATTTCACTCTTCGGGGCATAGACCTGACTATTGAGGAAAAAGATTTTTGCGTTATACTTGGTCCCTCGGGCTGTGGAAAGACGACCCTGCTCAGGATGATAGCTGGATTGAACTCCGTAACCGAGGGCAACCTGCTGTTCGATGGCAGGAGGGTCAACAAGGTTGCGGCAAAGGACAGGGATATAGCGATGGTGTTCCAGTCCTATGCCCTGTATCCCCATATGACGGTTTACGACAACATGGCATTTTCACTTTCAATGAGGAAAGAACGTAAAAAAATAATCAATGAAAGGGTTACGGAAGCGGCCAAGCTTCTGCAGATTACTGAGTATCTTCATTCGAAGCCTTCGGATATATCGGGAGGGCAGCGGCAGAGGGTGGCGTTGGGAAGGGCGATAGTCAGGAACCCGAGCGTTTTCCTGATGGATGAACCCTTGTCCAACCTTGACGCAAAGCTGAGGGAGCATATGAGGGTGGAGCTGGTCAGGCTCCATAAGAAACTTGGCACCACTACGATATATGTCACGCACGACCAGGTCGAGGCGATGACAATGGCAAACAGAATAGTGCTAATGAATGACGGGAAGATACAGCAGACAGGGGCTCCCGATGAGTTTTATGATAAACCGGGAAATATATTCGTCGCGAAATTCATAGGCTCGCCGACGATGAACATACTGGATGGGTGCATAACCGATGGAAATTTTGTCTTCGACGAGGGGGTGGTCAGGATTGTTCCTTCCGACCCACTTAAAAAACTGCTTGATCCTTATGAAGGAAAGAATGTTTCAGTCGGCATAAGGGCGGAACGTTTTGAAAAGGACAGCGGCCATAGGAACAATATCAAATGCACGATCGATGTAATAGAGATGCTCGGCAAGGAAAAGCTGCTGTACTGCAGATTGTCAAATGACAAGGAAATCGTCATATCGACACCCGGATACAACAGGTATGACGAGGGTGCGGAATATACCTTTGGATTCGACGACTCGGTAGTGCATTACTTTGACACGGAAACAGGGGAAAGGATAAATAAATGACATTATGAATCCATGCGCAGGACGCCCGGATCGCCGGGATTGACCTGTCGCCGGGAGGAATTGATGTCTTTATCGCATGAAATGAAAAAAGCCGGGATTTTATTGCACATATCAAGTTTGCACGGCGGTTTTGGAATCGGTGATTTCGGAAGACCGGCATATGAATTCGTTGATTTTCTGGTGGAATGCGGCCAGACATACTGGCAGATTCTGCCAATCGGCTATATAGGATATGCAAATTCCCCTTACCAATGCTATGGGTCGAAGGCCTTGAATCCATATTTCATAGATCCATATGGATTTTCAGACGAGGGTCTTTGCACGAGGTCCTGGCTGGATGGTCTGGGAGGGACTCTGAATTCCGGGAAAGTCGACTACAATGAAATGTTCAGGGTGAAGAACATGATTTTCGACAGGGCTTTCACCGGATTCAACCCCGGGCGGGCCGACTATGTGGATTTCAAGAGGCAGCATAAGGAGTGGCTTGATGACTTTGCTCTTTTCATAGTTCTTCTAAAGAAAACAAAGAACCTTACTATAAGGGAATTTGCACCGGGCATCCTCGGACGCGATCCCGATGCGTTGGCGGATTCCCTTTATAAGTACAGGACTGAAATTGAGAGAGAAAAATTCCTTCAGTTCTTTGCCTTCAGGCAATGGATGAGGCTCAGGGAATACGCCAACGGAAAAGGGATAAAAATAATCGGGGATATTCCGATATATCTTTCTTTCGACAGCGTTGAAGTGTGGACCGACAGGGAGATGTTCAGAATGGGGCCCGGGCTTGTGATGAGACAGGCCGCAGGGGTTCCGCCTGATAAGATGAGCGACAAAGGACAGATCTGGGGGAATCCCGTGTACGACTGGAAATACCATGCAAAGACCGGATACGGCTGGTGGATTGACAGGATAAGCTTTGCGCTCTCCTTGTTCGACATCATCAGGATCGACCATTTCAGGGGATTTGCCAAATACTATGCCGTGAAAGAGCCGTTTGACGATGCTCATAAAGGCAGGTGGAAGAAAGGACCGGGGTTCAAACTTTTCAGGAAGGTAAACAGGATTTTTGACAGCTCCAGGATAATAGCCGAGGACCTGGGACATATAACAAGGGATGTACGGAGGCTGATTAGGAAAACCGGATATTGCGGAATGAAGGTCGCGCAATTCGGCTTTAGCGGCGATATGAAAAATGAGCATCATCCGTACAATTATCCGTTGAAAAGTTTTTCATATACCGGAACCCATGATAACAACACTTTAATGGGCTGGTATTCGGGTATGTTCCCTGAGGACAGGAAGATTCTTGAAAAAATGGTTGTCGGAATATCCGGGGAAAATGTAAATCTCAGGATTATTGAAATGGTAATGAGATCCGATTCAAAGGCTGCGATTGTTCCAATGCAGGATTATCTCGGGCTTGGATCTTCCGCCCGTATGAATACTCCCTCGACTATTTCAGGCAACTGGGAGTGGAGGATGCCGGGAATACCGGCGGGAATTTCCGGGCTGGTAGTCCGCATGACGGAAAAAAGAAAGGCTGAACATGAATAAGGAAAGACTGCTGAAGGAAATAGAAGAAACAGTCCTTGCATATAAGGGAAAGGGCGGCGCCAACTTAATACCCCTGTATAATGAAATATCCGAAAAATGCATGGAGTACATCAATTTCACAGGCGTTGGAAACGAAACAAAGACAGCTCACTATCTATCGATGGAATTTCTGATGGGCAGGATGATAGACAGCAACCTGATGGCGATCGGTATTCTGGATGAGACAAGGCGGATATTGGAAAAACATGGATTGGACAGTCTCTGCTTCGAGGATATAGACGATTATGCGCTTGGCAACGGAGGCTTGGGCAGACTTGCCGCATGTTTTCTTGATTCAGGGGCGACAATCGGAATAGATATGCACGGATACGGAATAAGATACAAATTCGGCCTTTTCAAACAGGTTTTTTCAAATGGCGCGCAGAAAGAAATTGAGGATGACTGGCAGGCCTTTGGCGACCCTTGGAGCATAAGGAGGGAGAATGAGAGGGAGGAGATTGTTTTCGCCGATGCCAGTGTAATGGCAGTTCCGTACGACATGCCCGTAATAGGATTCGGCAACGGAAAGATAAACATGCTTAGGCTTTGGCAGAGCGAGCCCTGCGCCGGCGGAACCGACATGGGGATAAGCGATTACCTGTATCCGGACGATTCAACGGATCAAGGGAAAATACTGCGCTTGCGCCAGCAGCATTTCTTTGCGGCGGCTTCCATTCGGAGCATAATTAAAAAATATGTAAAAGAACATGGGGATGACTTCGGCGATTTCGGCGAATACAATCAAATTCAACTCAATGACACACACCCGGTCATAGCAATTGCCGAAATGATACTGGTCCTGATGAATGAATATGGCAAAACATTTGATTTTGCAGCCAGGACCGCAAGCAGGTGCTTCAATTATACAAATCATACGTTGATGCCCGAGGCTCTTGAAAAATGGGATACAGGGCTTCTCCGTAAAATATTGCCGGGGCATCTTACGGTTGCAAAAAAGCTTGACCGCAGGCTTTCCCGGAAGTTGTTCCGGGCGGGGATAAAAAGAAAAGACCGCGCAAATTTCCGTATAATGGAAAAAGGTCTTATGCACATGGCCAGGCTGGCGGCATATGTTTGCAGACGCATCAACGGCGTATCTGAAATCCACACGGGAATACTCAGGGATTCCTTGTTCCGGGAGTGGTTGAAGGTTTATCCTGACAAATTGCTTAATATAACAAACGGCATAACCCAGAGACGATGGCTGGGTCTGTGCAATCCCGAGCTTTCCGGACTCATTGCCTCGCGTATAGGGGATGGATTCGTCAGGGATCTTTCGCTGTTGAAAAACATTCGCCCGATGATAAACGAGGGATTCATAGATGACTTTATTAAGGTTAAGCAGGCTAAGAAGCAGGAGCTTGCCGAGTATATTGAAAAGAAGCAGGGAATCACAATCGATCCCTCGACGCTTTTCGACATACATATAAAAAGGATCCATGAATACAAACGACAGCTGCTGAATATATTTTCAATACTATATCTGTATTTTGAAATGAAGGAAGGGGGATTGAAGGATTTTAGGCCGACTACTTTCATTTTCGGCGGCAAGGCTGCCTCGGGATATAAAAGGGCCAAGGCTATAATCAAATACATAAACATGGCTGCCGAACTCATAAACGGCGATCCGGAAGCCAACGGAAGACTCAGAATTGTTTTTGTTGAAAATTACAATGTTTCATATGCGGAAAAGCTGTTTCCGGCAGCCGATGTTTCCGTACAGATTTCAACGGCCGGTACTGAGGCATCTGGAACGGGAAACATGAAGTTCATGCTCAACGGAGCGGTAACCCTGGGAACATTGGACGGAGCGAACATTGAAATAATTGAGAAAGCGGGTGTGGACAATAATTACATATTCGGCGCCGATGCCGATGAGATAAACGAAATAAGGGAAAGTTACAACCCGCTTGCATTGCTTGGCGGCGACGGGAAGATCAGAAGGGTTGTCGAAACTCTTGTTGATGGAACATTCAAAGACTCCGACGGGACGTTTGCCGAGCTGTACATGAGCCTGACCGAAGGCGCATCATGGCACCGGCCCGACCATTATTTTGTTCTGCATGACTTCCGTGAGTTCGTTGAATGCAGGATTCGCCTGAACAGGGAGACGGCGGATGAGAGGTCCTTCGTACTAAAGTGCATTAATAATTCCATCAGTGCGGGAGAATTTTCAAGTGACAGGGCGATAAGGCAATATGCGGACGAAATATGGGGAATTTGCATCGGTCAGTGACAAGACCGTCATTACCGCGGCAAATATATACCTGATTCGATTCTCGGACCCGGGGACAGGCATAATATAAAGGGTTTGATACAAACCCTAGAAGAATGCCGGGTATTTTACATTTATACCGGATTTACTTCGAAAAATACTTCTAAAACATAAAAAAAGCAAGCATGACTGCTTGACAAGGCTCACTTAAGCTGATAAAATTATAAACTGCGCTAGTTTGTGCTTATTAAAAATGCAACCTGCGCCTTTCCGATAAAAATACATCGGAACCGGGTGCTTACAGACAGAATTATAGCATGATGTAAATGGGTTTGCAAGAATACAAAAAGGACAGGCGCCGAACGGTTTGAATCCGTTGTATATAGAAAATTTTATGAGGTGAAATTTAATGGTGCATCCCGTAAAGTTGGGTACTAAAGAGCGAATGAGCTTTTCCAAGATCAAAGAAGTACTCGAAATGCCTAATCTAATCGAAATTCAGAAAAAGTCATACGAATGGTTTCTTGAAGAAGGTTTGACCGATGTGTTCACAGATGTGTCGCCGATAACCGACTACACGGGGAACCTTGTCCTCGAATTCGTGGATCACCGTATTGACGAAGATCCCAAATACTCCGTACAGGAGTGCAAGGAAAGGGATACGACTTACCAGGCCCCCCTCCGTGTGAAGGTGCGCCTGATAAATACAGAGACCGGTGAAATAAAGGAGCAGGAAATCTTCATGGGCGATTTCCCGCTGATGACCCCTACCGGAACATTCATCATAAACGGCGCGGAAAGAGTCATAGTCAGCCAGCTGGTAAGGTCCCCCGGTGTATATTACACCGAGAAGACCGACAAGACCGGCAAGAACCTGTTTGCGAACACAGTGATTCCAAACAGGGGCGCATGGATTGAGTATGAAACTGACTCCAAGGATATCCTGTATGTCAGGATAGACCGGACGAGGAAACTCCCGATAACCGTTCTCCTAAGGGCGCTCGGCTATGGAACGGACAGCGAGATAGTTGATTTGCTCGGAATCGACGAAAGGCTGGACGCAACCTTTGCGAAGGATTCGGGAAGGTCGGAGGAAGACGGTCTGTTTGAGATTTACCACAGGCTGAGGCCCGGTGAACCGCCGACAAAGGAAAGCGCATCAACACTGTTCAACAACATGTTCTTCGATCCAAGAAGATATGACCTGGCGCGCTTTGGCAGATACAAGTTCAATAAAAAGCTTGCGGTTTCCTCAAGGATAAAGGGATTTGCAGCTGCTTTTGATATCGTTGATCCTGTAACCGGTGAAATAATAACCGCGGCCGGCGAAACCATCGGAGCCGAAGAAGCCCTCAGAATAGAATGCTGCGGCATAAACGAGGTTATCCTTAAGGTTGACGACAGGGAAGCAAAAGTCATAGGAAACGGCACTGCAGAGATATCAAGGTTCGTCAATTTCAATTACAAGGAGTCCGGACTCAGCGAAAAAGGGGACTATAGTGTAATAAAAGAAATACTTGCCGAGTATTCGGACGTTGAGGACATCAGGAAAGCCTTTAAGCTTAGAAGACATGAAATATGCCCCAAGAATATCACAAGACAGGACATAATTGCCTCGGTCAGCTATTTGATGAACCTGGCGTACGGCATAGGCGAAACGGATGACATAGACCATCTTGGGAACAGAAGGATCAGGTCGGTCGGCGAACTTCTTCAAAATCAGTTCAGAATAGGTTTCGCACGTATGGAAAGAGTCATCCGCGAGAGGATGACGATACAGGACATAGACATTGCGACGCCGCAGGCACTGATAAACACAAGGCCCGTATCCGCTGCCATCAAGGAATTTTTCGGATCCAGCCAGCTGTCCCAGTTCATGGACCAGCCCAACCCGCTCGCCGAGCTTACCCATAAGAGAAGGCTCAGCGCCCTCGGCCCGGGAGGACTCAGCAGGGAAAGAGCGAGCTTTGAAGTCAGGGATGTCCATTATTCGCATTATGGCAGGATGTGCCCGATTGAGACGCCCGAAGGCCCGAACATCGGCCTGATTGCGTCCCTAAGCACATATGCAAGGATAAATGAATACGGCTTCATCGAAACACCCTACAGGAAAGTCGATAAGAAAACCGGAACCGTTACCGAAAAGATAGATTACCTTACTGCCGATCAAGAGGACAACTATACCGTTGCCCAGGCGAATTCACTTCTCACTGAGGAGGGTAAATTCGTCAACAGCAGGGTAAGCGCAAGGCACAGGAGCGACAAACTTATCACGGACATCGCCAACATAGATTATATGGATGTTTCCCCAAAACAGCTTGTTTCGATTGCGACAAGCATGATACCGTTCCTTGAGACGGACGCCGCGAACAGGGCCCTTATGGGATCCAATATGCAGAGACAGGCGGTTCCGCTTATCAGAACAGAAGCACCCATAATAGGGACCGGCATGGAATACAAGGCCGCCAAGGATTCCGGGGTCTGTATAATTGCCGAGGAAGACGGGGTCGTTGAAAATGTTTCTGCGGATAAAATAACCGTAAGGTCAACCGCCGGCAAATTGAAAGACTATCCTGTTCTTAAATACAAAAGGTCGAATCAGGGAACGTGCATAAACCAAAGGCCGATTGTAAAGAAAGGCGAAATAATTGAGGTTGGCCGCATCATGGCCGACGGACCTTCCACGGATGAAGGCGAGATTGCCCTTGGCAAGAATATACTTATAGGTTTCATGACATGGGAAGGATATAATTACGAGGATGCCATCCTTATCAGTGAGAAGCTGGTGAAGGAGGATGTGTTCACATCCATACATATAGAAGAATATGATATAGAGGCCCGCGATACAAAGCTCGGGCCCGAGGACATCACAAGCGATATACCGAACGTCGGTGAGGAAGCCCTGAAGAATCTGGACGAAAGGGGTATCGTCAGGGTAGGTGCTGAAGTCCAGACAGGGGATATCCTTGTCGGGAAGGTCACGCCCAAGGGCGAAACCGAGCTGACATCCGAGGAAAGGCTCCTAAGGGCGATCTTCGGGGAAAAATCCAGGGATGTAAGGGATACGTCGCTCAAGGTTCCCCATGGTGCATCGGGAATAATAGTTGACGTAAAGGTCTTCACAAAGGAGAACGGCGACGAACTTAGTCCCGGAGTCAATGAGGTCGTCAGGGTTTTCATCGCCCAGAAACGAAAGGTATCGGTAGGGGACAAGATGGCGGGAAGACACGGAAACAAGGGTGTTATTTCACGGATACTTCC
>JAWOIG010000185.1:0-4093 GCA_046484775.1 Clostridia bacterium
CAAACCACTCTTTTGGCTCAGAAAGCGGAACGGCCCAACCTGATCGCACGGCTGGAAGGACAGGGCAATGCCGCCCCTCTACTGCTTTACGGCCATGTCGATGTGATAACCACAGACAGGCAGAACTGGCAGCATCCCCCATTTGAAGGGAAACGGGTCGATGGCTTTATATGGGGACGCGGCGCCCTGGATATGAAAGGCGGGCAACTGTTTGATAATTCTGCTTTGTTCGGTGGTCAGGAGTATTGGATTGAATATAGTTCGAAGTAGAGTTTCTTGAGTTCCATGAGTTCCGCGTGGCTGCCGCTTTCGGCGATTCGTCCGTGGTGCAGGAACAGGATGCGGTCCGCATTCTTTATTGTCGAGAGCCGGTGTGCGATGGTTATGCTTGTGCGCCCTTTCATCAGGTTTTCAAGGCCTTCCTGAATCAGTTGCTCGGTCCTGGCGTCTACGCTCGACGTGGCTTCGTCCAGCACAAGGATCTTAGGGTCTGTTACTATGGCGCGCGCGAATGACAGCAACTGGCGTTGCCCTTCTGAAAGCATCGTGCCCCGCTGGTTGACGGGCTCCTTGTATTGCATGGGAAGATTTTCAATGAATTTTGATGCATTGACGGTTTCGGCGGCTTTTTTCACCAGCTCAAAATCGATGTCGTTATACAGCTTTATGTTTGTCTCGATATCTCCCTGAAACAGGAAAACATCCTGCCTTACCGTCCCGACGGCCTTTCTCAGTTCCCTTATGTTGATTTTGCTTATAGGTTTTCCATCGACAAGTATTTCTCCCTTCTGGATTTTGTAAAAACCCAGGATCAGGCTGATTATTGTTGTCTTGCCGGCGCCTGTGGTGCCTACAATCGCAATCTTTTCACCCGGCTTAACGATAAACGATACATCCCGCAGCACCCAGTTTTCCTCAACATAGGCGAACCAGACATTCCTGAACTCTATTTCCCCGCTTATAGTGCCCAGATCCTGGCAATCCTCTGGATTTTCCTCGGTGTTTGTCTTTAGCAGCGATTCAATCCTGTCGCTGGATACCAGGGACGACTGGGTCGTATTATACATTTCCGTAAGGTTCATGATCGGCTGGAAGAATTTACCTGAGTAATTAATGAACATGTATACCGTGCCGAAGGAAATAGCGCTTTCCAGTATGCCTTTCCCTCCGATCCATAATATCAGGGCGGTGGCCATCGCGGCCACTATCTCCATGAAAGGCCTGAACACGCCGAAAATAACAATCATCCGATCGTTTTCCTTAAGATATTCATGGTTTACCGTATCGAACTCTTCTTTCTTTGCATTCTGCATGTTGAAGGCCTGGATGATCTTCATCCCCGCTATATGCTCGGACAGGAAGATATTTATGGCGGCCAGCTTCGCACGTATCCTGGTGAATACCTTTCTCGCCTTGAGCCTGAACAGAATGGTCGCGGCTGCCATCAGCGGAACAACCGCCATAACAGCCAATGCAAGCCTTGTGTTTATAGCGAACATTACTATAATGACGCCGATTATCATGAATATATCCCTGAAGAAATTAACCAGAACATTGGTATACATTTCGCTTATATTGTTCGTGTCATTGCATATTCTGGTAACCAGGCTGCCCACGGGCGTCTTGTCGAAATAAGGGAAATGAAGTCTTTGAACATGTGTGAACACCTTGTCCCTTAGATTCATTATGATCCTGGCAGAAGTCGCCCGCAGAAGAAAGGTACTGAAATATCCTATTATAAGCTGAGCCAGTGCAAGACCGAAGAAAGCGGCTCCCATTGCAATTATGCGGGATTTGTTTTCCAGGACGGACGCCGGATTATCCAGTGTGAAGGCGATGTCGTCTATTGCAAGCCCAAGTATATAAGGCCTGAGAAGCTCTGCCGCCGTAAGCATCAGGACAAGCATCAGTGCAAGCAGGAATTTCGGCCAGTAAGGCAGTGCATACTTGAGCAGATTCCTGAGGGCTTTTCTGTCCATCTTCTTCTTTTCTTCAATGCTTACCTGGTCGAGGCTGCGGCTTGCGCCCCTTCCCATTCTCATTCCCGGTCCGCTCATAATGCCCCACCCCCGTTGATCTCTATTTCATCTATAAGCTGCATCCTGTACATCCTGTCGTATATGCCGCCCAAGGCCACCAGCCTGTCGTGGCTGCCCTCTTCGGCTATCCTCGAATTCTCGAGCACTATTATCTTGTCGGCGTCTTTTATCGTAGAAACCCTGTGCGAGATTATTATGCATGTCCTTCCCGCCCTTACATCCCTTAAATTGGCGAGTATTTCCTTTTCCGTCTCCACATCCACGCTGGAAAGACAATCATCAAGTATAAGTATGGGCGCATCCTTGATAAGAGCCCTGGCTATGCAGATCCTCTGTTTCTGACCTCCGGAAAGATTCACGCCCTTTTCCCCGAGCATGGTATCGAACTTTTCAGGGAATTCCATGATATTTCCGTAAACATTGCTTTTTCTCGCAGCATTTTCGATTTCTTCCATCGGATATCCATCTTCAGAAAATCCTATGTTGTATGCGATGCTTTCCGAAAACAGGAAATTATCCTGCGGAACATATCCGATGTTGTCCCGGAGGACCTTTAGCGGAATCTCCGTGATATCATATCCGTCGATGGTTATCATTCCTTTTTCATCAATGTCAAAAATGCGCATCAGAAGGTTTGCAAAAGTGGTTTTTCCGCTGCCGACCTCCCCGACCAGCGCCACTGTGGCGCCGGGTTCTATTACCGTATTTATACCGTCCAGGACAAATTCGTCCTTTCCGGGGTATTTGAACCGGAGATTGTTGAATTCAATCCTTCCAGAGAGCCTGCCGGGAATTTCAACCGGCGACGTTCCGAACTTGCCGTCGAAAATATCCGGATTCTCAAATATGAGCTCGCCTATCCTGGTCAGGGAGACCTTGCCCTGCTGCATCTGGTTTATCAGCATGCCCAGGAATGAAATCGGCCTGATGAGCATTCCTATGAATGTATTTGCAGCGACGAATTCGCCCAGACTGATGGTCCCCTGTATTGCCATCACCCCCCCGGCCATTAGCATGATCAGGTAGGACATCGTCGATATGAACGACAATGAAGGGTGAAAAATCGCCATTACCCTTGCATGCTTGATATTCGCGTCATAATTGCTTTCATTGATTTTTCTAAAGTTATTTATCTCTTGTTCTTCCTGTACAAATGACTTTATGATTCTTATTCCGGATATATTTTCCTCAACCTTTGAACTAAGGTCGGCGAATGTTTCCTGCACCCGTCTGAACCTAACCTGTATGAATTTGCTGAAACCGTTGATCAGCAAGAGCATGAATGGAAAAGGTATCATTATGGCAAGCGTCAGCGGCAGGCTAAGCCTGACGGTAAGATATATGAAGCCCGCCCCGAGCAGCACCAGTGCATTCGTGAGCATCATTATGCCGTGGCCGACCGCATGCCTGAGCGCGCGAAGATCGTTGGAAGCCAGCGCCATTATCTCTCCGGCGGACTTTCTGTTGAAATAACTTATCGACAGGTCGATGAGCTTGTTGAACATCCTCTTGCGCATGGCGTACTCCAGAATGTTGCTCGCGCCCTGAATCAGATATCTGTTGAAAAAATTCGCCAGCAGTTTTGCAAACGACAATCCCACTATGACCAGGCAAAGCATTGACAGCCTCTTCAGGGAAACGCTTTCCATTCCCGCGGCGGTTTCGCTCAGCATGTCTACTATATCGCCCGTTATGATCGGCGTTACAATGGACATGGCATTGACTGAAATGATGGCAAGGACACCCATGCTGTAGCGGATCCAGTGCTGTCTGATGAATTCTATGAAAAGACCCCAGCCTTTTTTAAGGTTCTTGTTCTGTTTGATTTTCTTTTTTAGCAACTTTTCTTCCGGCGTACCCTTCAGCTCGTCAGGCACCTTTCCCTTGCGGGCCAGTCTCCAGAGTCTGAACTTTTTTCGCAGGCCGGACTTCCCTGTCTTCTCTTCGCTGCTACTGCTGCTATCCGTCATATCCCTCTCCTAAACCTGTCCGAGTATGTCATTGACCGCATCCAGGGCCTTTTCGATTTTATCATCGCTTACATTTTCAAGGCA
>JAWOIG010000197.1:0-4416 GCA_046484775.1 Clostridia bacterium
GTCAATCTCCAGGTATGCTAGACTTCCGCAACCGGCCAGAGTCGAATAATCAGCTATGTGATTGTATGTCGATGATAGCCAGTTGAGACCCTTGTTCGTCCCAAGAGCCGTCAGATCCATGACAGCCGTCCTGTCTATGTTCAGAATGGCTAGTTTACTCAGACCCGCCAGTACCGACAGATCCGAAACCGCCGTATTTTCGATATTCAGCAGCCTGAGGTTTCCCAAATTCCCGATGTCGTCTATGTCGGTCAAAAACTTATTGTTGCTGACATTCAACTCTTCGAGTGAAGTCCGTGATTCCAGCCCGTTGAGTCCCATCAGAAGATTATTATCGCATGAGAGAGTCCTCAGGTTCTCAAGATTCGCCAGCGGACTGAGGTCGCTTATGAAATTATTTGCTAAAAGAAGCTCTTCAAGTGAACTGAAGTTCGAAAGCCCTTCCAGCGACAGTATACTCTCTCCCGAGAGTGTGAGAGTGGTTACATTCTCCACATCCGACTTTTTAAAGCTCCTGTCCCATACATTGAGCTCCCACCGTAATGCGCTCTCAAGATACGGGTCGGGAAAGACTATTTCTTCATCCATGCCCGGTGCGGTTTCCATCGAATCCGTCTGCTTCATATTTATCGTTCCCAGGAACAGATCCGCGAAAACCGGGTTCAGTGAATTCAGATAAATAGTAAGCGACAACCCTACTGTCAGTAAAAGTAAAGCCGCAGCAATCCCTCTAAAAATCCTACACCTCATCTTTTTATACCTGGCCGGATCTATGACAACCTCACCGGCGTCTATTCCGAAAGTGTTGAGCGCCGCCTCGAATTCGGAAATGCTTTGGAATCTGCTTGCGGGGTCTATTTCCAGAGCCTTCATGATTGCATTTTCATTTTCCCTGGTCAGCGAAATTGTCCTTCCGGCCATGGGCATCAGTTTTTCTCCCATGATTCTGCTCATGGAATCGGGCGGTGTCGTCCCGGTAATCAACTTGTACAAAGTGGCGCCGGCAGCATAAACATCCGTCCATTCGCCCTGTCGTCCGTTCTTGGAATATTGCTCGGGAGGTGCATATCCCTGTTTGACGATTATGGTCCTTGTCAGGCCGTCGTTCCCGGAGCATTCCCTTGATGCGCCGAAGTCAATGAGCTTCACGCCGCCTTTCTTTGTTATAAGGATATTCTCAGGACTGATGTCCCTGTGCAGCAGCCCGGATCCATGAACCATCCTTAGGCTCCTCATTACGGGAAGCATAACCCTCATGGCTTCCTTCTCGGGAACACGTCCCCTGGGGAAGGTTTCGGAATACTCTGACAGCGACATTCCCTCTATATACTCCATGATAAGGTATGCCGTGTTGTTGTCGCTGAAGTAGTCCCTGACCTTCACGATTCCCGGGACTCGCTCAAATGAAGCCAGAATCCTCGCCTCGTCCAGGAACTTGCGTTGTGCCTTATCAAAAACTTCAAGGTACTCGCAGCTTTTTACGGAAGCATTGTTATCTCCGTTGCTTCTTGAAACATAGTCGGACGGCATGAACTCCTTTATGGCAACCTTCGAGCCGAAAAGCTTGTCCCTGCCGATATATGTGTTGCTGAATCCCCCGCACCCGATCAATACGCCGACCAGATACCTGCCTTTAAGGCAGCTTCCCTCGGGAAGGCTGTAGTTTCTGCTTATCTGCGTCCCGTTCTTATGGCCGCACGAACCGCAGGTATCGTCATCAACCAGAAAGTCCATGCATCCAAAGCAAATTTTCCCTTCCTTCATAAAAGCTCCATAAAAACCGCAAATTTGCCCTGGGCATTTTTATTCCCGGACATTTTTTTGCCCCGGGAATTTTTACTCCAGGGGCTCGAGCCCGAACTTGTCAAGCAGCTGCTGTGATTTGTCAAGCGAGTACTTGTTATTCAGGCAGAATATAATGGAGGCGTCCCGTATATCCCTGGTATACAGGATTCCCTTGTTTGCGATTTTGAGGAGACGGTCGGTCTCTATGATGTCGAGGCCGAGTGCGAATGCTATCCTCAGCAGTTTGTCCCTGCCGGGCTGCCTCTTGCCGTTTAAAATCTGATAAAGGTAGCTTTTCTCGATGCCCGCGGCACGAATGACCTTGGGCGGTGTAGAATCTTTGTCATATATAAGTTTAAGCAGATATTGCGACAACTCAATATTGATGAAGTTTTCCTTGTTGTCGTCAAGGAACTCCTCCAACTTTTTCTTCGTAATCAACTGTTCCAGCATCTGCACCGTGAGCTTCTTCTTATCCAGTTCTTCCATTAATTTCAATTATACCACAAATAATTTTAGAAACCTGTGGGCAGGTTGCCCACTCAGGGATAATAGACTCCCGGTGCTCTGCGTACATGGAAAAAAGCACAGATAGCTGTGCTTTCCCGGGGAATATCGCCTATATGGCCGCCTTGAATTGATTTATTCCAATACCTCAAGCCCAAAATCATAAAGGAAAACCTGGGTTTTTTTCATTGGATACCTGTTTCCGATGCAGTAGATCAGCGCTGCATCCCTTTTCCTCTTCGGATACAGGATGCTCTTGTCGCCTATCGTGAGCAGCCGCTGGGTCTCGTAATAGTCAAGCCCCATCGCAATGGCCAGCTTAAGCAGCTTGTCGCGGTTGGGAAGCCTGCGCCCACAAAGAATCTGATAGAAATAACTCTTCTCGATGTTGGTTTCCTTAATTAGCCCGCTTTTCGTCTTGCCGCACCTTTCAATCAAATCCTCAAGACATTCGGAAAGGCCCGTATCATTAAAATGCCCGTCATTGCTCTGGATCCATTTTTCAAGGCTCCCGCATTTGACGACTTCATCGAATAACTGAGTTGTGGATTTATCAACATTCATAATTTCACCGGACGGGCTCAGACAGACTGAATTCATGTTTGGAAGAACAGGAAGTTTTCACCCACGGAAAACAATTCAGCCGGGCCGGATTTTCTGATTCAGGCCTCCCGATACATATGACTATACCAGTCCGGCTCACTCAGCTGGTGGGCTGGCAGCCCACTTAAGGCTTGCCGAAGAACTTGAAAATCCCGTGCTATTCAGCCGTTCCAATTTATAAATGAGAAATGCAGTGTTGTATAAAAATGTCTTCTGTGCCGAATCAACAGCCCTCAGTCCTGTGCCCGATTTTACAACGCAAGTAATTGATACCGGCAATGCCCGCCATCGCAATCAGGGATCCAACCGCATCCTTCATCAGGTCGGAAGCCTGAAACCCCCTCCCTGGCACATAGTACTGTATGTTTTCGTCGATTATTGCGATCAAAAAAGAATAATAAAGGGCATTCATCAGAACCTTGCCGGAGCATATGCTGTCCTTCTTGAAAAACATATAAGCGAATATGTACAGTACCATGAACTCGAATATATGAGCCGCGTCGCGCACATCGCTTCCGAAATCGGACGCCATGTACTGCGCCAGCGGCTGCGGCATATCTCCGCCGAAAACCGACTCAACCACAGTGGTGAGCACCCTGACGACACCATCGCTTTGTTCTATAGAACCCGGCGCCGGTCTCAGCGAGTTAAGGAATATGAATGCTGTCCACAGTATCAGCAGAACGATTATCAATTTTCTCTTCACAAAAACCGCCATCCGATTGCACTAATATTGCCGTGGACCATCCTGAATGCCATACCGATCCCCGGCCGTCGAATCCATGATATCATCCTGCTCCATGCACCGCCACAGGAAAAATTCCCGCAGGCTCAGTCCCTGTATGGCTTTCCCGCCAGTTTCCGTACAAGCGCAATCAGCTGAATCAAAATAATCGGCGCAACGGCTCCCGCAATTACATAAAGCCACATCACCGGCGACATGGCCGTGGTTTTAAGCACCTTCTGCATGAAAGGCACGTAAACCGCTATCATCTGAAGTCCCAACGTAACAACAAAGGCACCCCACAGATAAGGGGATTTGAATAATGTCGAGTCAAATCCCAGACCGTTCTTCCTTCGCACATTGAACACATGAAACAGCTGGACCAGCGCAAGCGCCATGAATCCGACGGTTCTGCTCTGTTCAATCGAATATCCGAGGTTCATGGTCAGCAGATACACGGACAGCGGACCCAGTACAATTACGAATCCCTGCAAAACAATTCTCATCTTGTAGCTGTTCGTGATGATCGGCTTCCCCGGATCGCGCGGCGGCCTTTCCATGGTTCTCGCCTCAGGCGACTCCCACGCCAGCGCAAAAGCCGGGAATATATCCGTCACAAGATTCAGCCACAGTATCTGTATTGCCAGAAGCGGAGCGGGAATCCCTATGACAATCGAGATGAAAATCAGCATTATCTCGCTTAAGTTGCATGAAAGCAGGTAATGGATGAATTTCTGGATATTGTCGAATATCACCCTTCCCTGCCTTATCGCCGTTATGATCGTTCCAAAGCTGTC
>JAWOIG010000121.1:0-12988 GCA_046484775.1 Clostridia bacterium
GGCATAGAAAGCATTCCGATATATAAATGAAGCGGGGCATTCAGCTCCGTTTCTTTTTGTAAGTCGATGTGGACAACCAAACCGCTTTAAGGTACAATTTATTTCGCATGAATACGGGATGTGGCGCAGTTTGGTAGCGCACCTGGTTTGGGACCAGGGGGCCGCAGGTTCGAATCCTGTCATCCCGACCACAAGAAACCCACATACCGAAAGGTTTGTGGGTTTAAAATAATAAAAAGGACGGGGTTCGAACTTGTCCGAGTGTTTTCACAGAAAACACGGGGCGGCGCCATAGGGTCTTGAGGCGCATGGCTCATTGGGGAATAAGACGCCGGCAGAATATGCTGCCGGACTGGGCTGAAATATTGAAAATCCTAACATTTAGACTGGACTATATTTTGGGGAACCCTCACCATGACAATGGTTTTGGAAGTTTGACCTCAAAGCTTGAGTACAAGCTAAGAGAACAAGGAAAACAGCTTGTCAGAGTGAATAAAAGGTTCCCCGGTTCGAAGATGTGCAGCAGCTGCGGGAGAGTGAAGAAGCTCCTTCCACTTTCAGCACGTGTATATCATTGTGAGAACTGTGGAATCATACTCGACAGAGACCTGAATGCAAGTTACAACATACGGGAAGAAGGAAAACGCATGTTACTGCAAGAACAGCAACATAGAACCGTGGGGCACACGGGGATAGCTCGCTTATGCTGCAGCCGATAGGCTGCTCGAACGAGAAGCCCCCTACTTCTATTAAGTGATGGAGTATGTCACCCGTTCAATCGTAAAAGAGTTGATGCAATGATTGAAAACCCCACCATAATAATGTTGCTGATGCTATGCATCATCATCGGATAATAAATGCTTTTTGTTTTTTCATAACAGTCTCCATAGAATATACCTAATACGATAGCTAGTATGACTTGAAAAAGACTATATCTTATTTCAAACGGTGCAAAGGAAAAACCAACATGTGCCAATCCAAAAATCACTGCAGCAATAATATTTGCATTGCTTATTTTTGCATTTATTATTCTATTCTTAAACAGTAACGTAAGCATGGTAATAGCAAATGCTCTAAATATAAGTTCTTCAGAAGGGCCGGACAACAGGAGCTGAAAACCCATTTGTCCGATAATATTAGTAGCGGTTAAAGGATATGCAAACGGTTGAAAAGAGTTAGTCAGAATCGTCAATACATGAGATGCCAATGAGCCTAAGCCAAAAATAAGTGTAAACCGCAATACATATTTAATGCCTACTTTTCTGTCTCCCCATCCAAATCCAAATGATATTGGTTTAAATTTTTTAATACCGATAATAATCCCTATAAAAATAAGGGCTTGAACTATATGATGAACAGATATCCATGCATATGCTCCGTCAGGATCGATGGCGTTGTAATTAAAAAGACTGGCAATTGTACCGGATAACCTTGGAATACTTAATAGCAATAGTGCTAAAAATAGAAGCCATACTATTTTTTTTAATAATTTCATCATAACCCCTCTTATCTATGTATTGTCGAAGCTTAATTCTTTTCATTATAACATGAGAAAACTATTCTCTCAATGCCAAACAGTTTCCTAATGTCCAACGATTGTAAATCTAAGGGTGTGCATTGTATCATTTAATGGTTTATTAGCCACAAGGAACCAACATACCGAAAGGTTTGCGGGTTTTTACTAGTGAAAAGGACAGGGTTCGAACTTGTCCGAGTGTTTTCAAAGAAAACACGGGGCAACGCCACAGGGTGTTGAGTTAGCAACTTCTGTAAAACTCATTTTATCGGCAAACGATATTCGAATAATTCCCCCGGTTGGCAATCGAGTGCTTCACAGAGTGCGACTAGTGTCGTAAAGCGAATTGCACGTGCTTTTCCGGTTTTTAGATTTGACAGATTAGCCATGGAAATCCCAACGCGTTCGGAGAGTTCGGTAAGTGATATTTTTCGTTTCGCCATGACGACATCCAGATTCACTATTATAATTTTTTTGTTTGATTGATCCATAATTCCCTCCCGGTCCTCATACCGTCATGTCAACTTCCTCTTTGAACTGCGAGGCATTCTTGATCAGATTTGCCCATAGTCTGAAAATCAGACCCGCAGTCAAATATACAATCCCGAACAGAATGACATAGATTTGTGTTATCGATGCGTCAACATTTCGTTCAGTCAGGATATAAAGAGTCAAAAGAGGGAAAATTCCAGCAATGAAAAACCAGCTTATTAATTTAAGAAGTCGTCCGGAAGACTTGGTGAAAATGGTATTCAAAATGATTCTTCCAAGAAGAATTTCTGCAAGAACCAGATTGATGATGAAGATGCTTATAAGAGCCAGGCATATGAGCAGGACCGGTATGCGCAAATGCTGTAAATCCGGATTGGAAAGAGCAACCTTAAAAGACAGGTTCCGGAGAATAATGCCGGCAAAAATACTGATGACGATCAATGCAAGCAGACAGACCATGATTATAATCGCCAAAATACTATTGCTTCTTGAGACCTTCATAAAGATACCTCCGCATAATATTGAGTTAAGTATATTCGAAAATTTGTTGATAATCAATAAAAATTTAAACTAAAACAATAAAAACCTTATGATTCGGGAATACTGATCCTGTTGAAAGATAAGCTTCATCGGAAAACAAATATTCTGTTCAATATATAGCCGGTTCCGGTGTAAAAAACCATTCCGGCAATAACGCCCGCTGTTTCAGAAAATCCCGATACATCAATCAGAAGATATTGCAGCAGCTGGGTAAGAAGCAGAAGGGAAACCGTTACTGAAATAAACTTTATTACCTGGCCGGCTGCCTTTTTCTCTGTTTTCCTGAAGGTAAACCGTCTGTTTAGAAAAAAGCTGACGCATATTCCCACGGCATATCCCGCAAGTGTATAAAAAACATAGTGAATTCCGGTAAGTTTGAGTAAAAAGATGACTGCGGCGGTTACGCCTGTGTTCACGAGACCAACGGCTCCATATCTGACCATGGTATAAAATTCCCGAAGGAGTGCTTTTTTCTTTTCCATGTATACAATTATATACCAAACATGATGAATCCACCCGAAGGATTGACAAAGCGGCCACAAAACTCATGTTATATTCACATGGTTGACTTTATTATCGTAATGCGGAATGAAAAAAACAGAGCAAGGTTACGGGATGCATACGGGAGACCAACCGGTTTCCGCAGTTTTCACTGGTAGATATTTGATGTATCCGGCAATAAGACCGGGGGATTAAGATTATTATTAAAATCACGGATTGAACGAAATTGCAACAACATCCGTTTTAGTCATTGAAATGGCAACGGTATTGCTATACCATTTAGTATATAAGCGAAGTTATCAAAGGGAGTTGTTTTATGAACGAAATTTGTTGCATGGGTGAGGTTCTGATTGATTTCACCCCGGCCGGGATATCTGAAAACGGGAACACACTGTTCGAGAGAAACCCCGGAGGCGGCCCCGCAAATGTCGCCGTAGCCGCCTCAGTCCTTGGTGCGCCTGCTATGTTCATGGGCAAGGTCGGGAATGATGAATTCGGCAGATTTCTTGAAAGGACGCTTAAGGACAGGAATGTCGATACATCCGGACTTGTTCATGACTTTGATTCAAACACAACGCTGGCATTCGTTCAGCTTGATAAAAACGGAAACAGGAGTTTTTCATTCTATCGAAGCCCGGGGGCAGACATGATGTATTCCGAGGCGGATATTGATTACGGCATTATAGACAGGTGCGGCATCCTCCACTTTTCAACGGTTTCAATGACTCAGGAACCATCAAGAACTGCGACAAGGAAAGTGGTGGAATATGCGAGGGAAAAGGGCAGGATAATATCGTTCGATCCTAATTTAAGGGAACTTCTGTGGGACAGCCTTGAAGAGGCGAAAACTGTTATTTCATCAATGCTTCAATATGCGGACATACTTAAAATATCAAAGGAAGAGCTGGAGTTTCTGACCGGTAAAGATGATGTCGAGGAAGCAACGGAGGAAATTTTCAACAAAGGGATAGGACTCATATTTTCCACGCTTGGCCCTGACGGGTGCTACTATAGACATAGGAACGGAAGAGGCCATCTGCAAACTTACAACACTAAGGTTGTTGATACCACGGGTTCCGGCGACGCATTTGCGGGTGCGGTTCTTTACAAAACACACATGCTGGACAAGCACCCTTCGATACTTGGCAATGGGGAACTTTATGAAATAGCAGATTTTGCGAACGCTGCCGGGGCGTGTGCCGCCACAGGCAAGGGGGCGATTCCCTCAATGCCCGGACTCGAGCAAATTGAAAAATGCAGAAGGACCACACCACTTTTATAAGGAGCGGCGATGAATCTGAGATTAGGCATATTCGCATCCCACGGAGGCAGCAACATGCAGGCAATAATGGATGCCTGCAACGACAATAAAATAAAAGGCAGGGTCTGCGTTGTCATTTGCAATAATTCCGGCGCCGGCGCCGTAACACGCGCCGAAAATGAAGGCATACCGGTTTTCCACTTAAGTTCTGCCAACTATCCTGACCCGGGCGACCTTGATGAAGCCATGCTGTTGGTCTTGAAAAAATATGATGTGAACCTTGTTGCGCTGGCGGGATATATGAAAAAGCTGGGCCCTGCCGTGCTGAGGGAATACCAAGGAAGGATATTGAATGTACACCCGGCTCTGCTTCCCAGTTTCGGTGGAAAGGGAATGTATGGAATAAACGTGCACAAGGCGGTAATCGAAGCGGGGGAAAGGGAGTCCGGGGCGACCATACATATTGTTGATGAAAATTACGACAGCGGGAGAATACTCAGCCAGGCCGTAATAAGCATAGATGAAGCTGAAAGCCCCGAATCGCTTTCGGAGAAAGTGCTTGAGCAGGAGCATAGTCTTTATGTAGCAACACTTGCGAAAATATCAGAGGGTGGGATAACGTTGTAAAGCAAGCAAGCGTTAGATTATGAAGACTCCAGCTAGGCTGAATAGAACAGTTACAGAAAGCACAATCGGAGAAAATTATGGAAATGCAAAAGAGAAAGACATGGAGAATCATTTTTTACATAGGTGTATTCATATATATGATAAACCTGTTCTGCATACTCGTTTCAGGAAACTGTATTTTCGTAAAAACCACCGGCTTTTACAATTATACTTCCATAATATTGAATGCCGTATTTATGTTCATTTTCTACGGTTTTCTGCGAAAAGGTTCGCTGACAACACGATACCTTGCAATAATGTTTATAATCCTGGTGCTTATACCCTTACTGATAGCCATAGCATCAGGTGGTATCAGGTTTTGATGATGGGTATAACCAATCATAGCCCTGGAGAAGAAAGGATAGATTTAACATTTGAAAAAATATTATGATATAGCCATTATAGGAGCAGGTGTAGTCGGAGCGCTTATTGCAAGAAGGATGTCATTTTATGATGCGTCCATCTGTCTGCTGGAACGGCATATCGATGCAGCCATGGGAGCCAGCGGGGCGAACTCCGGAATAGTACACGCAGGATATGACGCCGAGCCCGGATCACTAAAGTCAAAGTTCAACATATGGGGTACTGGGATGATGCCCGGGTTGTGCAGACAGATGGGAGTTCCCTACAAAAATACGGGTTCGCTCGTCGTTGCATTTGATGAGGATGATGAGGCCAGGATCGAAGATCTGTACAAGAATGGGATTTCGGATGGCATCGAGGGACTCGAGCTTATAAGCGGAGAGAAAGCCCGCGAGATGGAGCCGGCGCTTAATCCCGGAATCACAAAGGTGCTGCTTGCGCCTACGGCCGGAGTAGTATCGCCATATAAGCTTAACATCGCCGCGGTTGAAAACGCGGTTGCCAATGGTGTTGATTTTCTTAGGGAAACCAATGTCGAGGGAATCGGCGGTGCCAGGGGAGGTTTCATTATCCAAACATCAAAGGGAATCATCAATGCGGGAACAATCATAAATTGTGCAGGAATATATGCCGACGATATAGCGGCGATGGCAGGAGACGGTTTCTTCCGTCTGACTCCCAGAAAAGGTGAATACCTTCTCATGGACAGGTCGGAGGGTGGTCTTGTAAAGCGGGTAATATTCCAGCCGCCTTCCGACAAAGGAAAGGGAGTCCTCGTAATGACTACCGTAGACGGCAATCTGCTCATAGGCCCGGACGCGAATGTGGCCGACTCCAAGGAGGACAGCGAAACACATGCGGAAAGCCTCGATTATGTGTACAGGACCGCGTTGAAATCCTGCGGGGGGCTGAAACTGGGAAAGGTAATAACATCATTCGCTGGCCTTAGGGCGACACCGGATACAGGGGATTTCATAATTGGCGAAAGTGTTAAGGTTCCGGGATTCTTCAATGCGGCCGGCATTGAATCACCGGGTCTTTCATCGGCGCCGGCGATAGCGGAACACATGGCCGGTTTGGTCAGCGAAAGCCTTGGGGGTCTTGTTGAAAAGAAGGAATATTCACAGGGCAAGGAAATCCATGGGTTTTTCCGCGACATGACTTTGGATGAAAAGGAAAAAATAGTAAAGGAAAATCCGGATTATGGGCAGATTGTCTGCAGATGCGAAAATGTAACGAAAGCTGAAATCATCGAAAGCATCAAGGGTCCGGCAGGCGCCCGCACCGTTGACGGCGTCAAGAGAAGGACAAGAGCCGGAATGGGAAGATGCCAGGGCGGCTTCTGTCTGCCTGCCGTTATAGAGATTCTCGCCGGGGAGCTTGGAATAAGCAAGGAAGATGTGACGAAAGGCGATCCGGGTTCATATATATTTGCGGGGAGGACCAGGGAATGATTGAAAACAGAAGCCTGGTCATAATAGGCTCGGGTCCCGCGGGACTTGCGGCGGCGGTCATGGCAAGGAAGTCGGGTATAGATGATGTTCTTCTTCTTGAGAGGGAAGACCAGCTTGGAGGAATACTGAAACAATGCATTCATACAGGGTTTGGCGTGAAGATTTTCAAAGAAGAACTTACGGGACCGGAATTTGCTTCAAGATATATCAGAAAAGTCAAGGAACTCGGAATAGACTACAGGCTTGATACAATGGTCATATCCATGGATGAAGACAAGAATATTACAGCAGTCAATCCGCGTGACGGACTCATTGTATATAAGGCCGAATGTGTGATTCTGGCCATGGGATGCAGGGAAAGGGCAAGGGGAGCCCTCAGGATTCCCGGAACGAATCCCAGTGGAATATTCACTGCGGGAACAGCTCAAAGATTTGTCAATATAGAAGGCATGAAACCCGGGAAAACCGCTCTGATACTGGGGTCCGGCGACATCGGTCTGATTATGGCAAGACGCCTCGCCCTGGAAGGGATGAAAGTGAAGGCTGTTTGTGAAATAATGCCATATCCCGGCGGACTTTCGAGAAACATCGTCCAGTGTCTGGATGATTTTGACATTCCTCTCAAACTTTCCCATACGGTCGTTAAGATTCATGGCGGGCAAAGGCTTGAAGGTGTAACAATCGCCAGGGTTGATGAATTTCTCAAACCTGTTCCCGGGACGGAGGAATATATAAAATGCGACATGCTTTTATTATCCGTCGGCCTCATACCGGAGAATGAATTATCCCGGGAGGCGGGCATTATTCTTGACCCGGTGACCGGCGGGGCGGTCGTAAACCAAAAACTCGAGACATCAGTAGAGGGCATATTTGCATGCGGCAACGTGCTTCACGTTCATGATCTGGTGGATTATGTAGCCATCGAGGCAGAAAGAGCTGCAAAATCCGCTGTTGAAAAAATAAATGGAAAAAGCAAAAAATCGAAGAAGCGCATACAGATAACCGCAGGCAATGGGATAAGGTATACAGTGCCTCAGATAATCGACTATTATGACGAGGATGAAAAAATTAAGATATATTTCAGATCTTCAGACAAACTTGATGAATCGAGGTTGACGGCATCCTGCAAGGGGAAAACCATATATGCAAAAAAATACAAAAGGCTTATTCCGGCCGAGATGGAATACATTAAGATTGCAACCGGCGATATCAAGGGCAGGAAGGTTATCATAGAGGCGGAGAAAAGATGAAGAAGGAAATGGTCTGCATAAGATGCCCAAAGGGTTGCAGGATGACGGTGGAATACGAGAACGAGAAAATAATCCGGGTGACGGGCAATGGCTGCAAAAAGGGCGAGGCATATGCATTCGACGAAATAGTCAGACCCATGAGAATTGTCACATCTACCGTTAAGGTGGTCGGTGGGGTGCTGCCGGTGGTTCCGATTAAAACAAGCATTCCTATAAGAAGGAGCATTATTTTCCCGGTTATGCAGGAAATATACAAGGCTTCGGCCAAAGCGCCTATAAAGGAAGGGCAGGTATTGATCAAGAATCCTGCTGATTGCGGAGCGGATGTAGTGGCAACTCTCGGGATGGAAAAAGCGGGGACAAAAGATGATTGAAATAAAGGGAATGAAATGTCTGGTAACAGGGGCAAGCAGGGGAATAGGCCTGGCGATCGCCCTAAGGCTTGCGAATGAAGGCGCTATGCTCAGCTTGTGTGCAACCGGTCAGGAGAGCTTTTCCGGCATCAGGCACCTCTTCAATGAAGATGCCGTTTTCTTTCTTTCGGGCGATCTGATGAAGAAGAACACCCCCGTGGAACTCGTAAAAGACGCAGCCGAAAAAATGGGCGGCATCGACACGGTCATCAATAATGCGGGCATGGCTTTTGCAAAGGCATTCGAAAAAACCGAGGCAAAGGAATGGGATTCGGTGATGAAGCTGAATGCAAGGGCTCCTTTTTTGGTTTGCAGGGAAAGCCTCGAACATTTAAGGAAATCAAAGTTCCCGTCAATAATAAACATTTCATCTGTCGTAGGAATCAAGGGATATGAAAATCAATCGGCGTATTCGGCTTCAAAACACGCCCTTGCCGGATTTACCAAGGCAATGGCAAGGGAAGTGCAGAAGGATGGCATAAGGGTTCATATTATATCGCCCGGCGGGGTCGCCACGGAAATGGTGACGGGAACAAGGCCGGACCTGGATGCCTCCGTTCTTATAAAACCGGATGAAATTGCGGATATCGTCTGGTATCTTCTTACCCGGAGGGGCAATGCGGTTCTTGAGGAAATCAATTTGAGAAGGGATGCAAACACCCCGTTCAAATAAGACGGGCATCAGTCATTGCAAAAGGCGGCGGGGAACGGCATTCCTGCGGGCTGATTCTAACTGATTCATTTTATAAGCGGAAGCCGTTGCCTTGCACGCTTCATATAGCCAAGGCATAGTAATGCGGCCAGCGGAAACAACGACCCGATCAGTATTCCGATGCGCATGCCCAGCTGGGTTTGATCCAACCCGAGATTCAATCCTATCCCCGCTAAAAGAGGGACCTTTATGGCATTGTCCGATATGATTCCAACCAGCCATGGTCCGGCGGCCGCCCCGATGTCCCCTCCTGCCGCTAAAAATGCAAACAGCCATGTTCCGGCCAACGGGAACCTTTCGGATGTCAGCACCAGGGTGCCGGGCCACAACAGGCTGACGGCAATTCCGCAAATTCCGCATGCCAGAATGGATATCGCGCCTATACCCGATAAAGAAACCACGACATAACAGACAAAAGCCGCTGCGCATCCGATCATCATTATTCTGTATAAATCAAATTTATGGCCGAATTTTCCGTGAAGCAGACGCCCAAGACCGAGCATAAAGGCAAACATAGACATTCCGGCAACATCCCCTATGACCTTTGGTATGAGCATGACCTTTTCCATGAAGGCCGAAGCCCATTGGTTCATGATGACTTCAGCCGCTCCTCCAAAGCCGATTGCCAGTACAGCAACAATGAAGAACCTGTTCCTGATATGAGTCCGGTATCCCTGCCGGTGTTCGTCGGGAACTATAGGCGCAAAAGGAACTACTGAGAACAGGAATGCATTCATAAGAGGTGGAATCGTCCACAAAAGAACGATGACCGGCCACGCCTGCCTTCCAAAGGCAAAAAGAAACAAGGTCGTAAGTATCACGACTGCCATCTGACCCCAGGCATAAAAAGAATGAAGCAACGACATGGAAGCTGATTTGGCCTTGGAGGGAATTGCATGGACAACGGGACTGAGCAATACTTCGAGCAGTCCTCCCGCAGCTGAAAAAACCAGTGTTCCCAGAACAAAACCTGAATAAGGATCCTGCAATAAAAATGGGGATATCGCAAATATTGAAAAACCGGCGATGATTCCAATATGAGCCCAAACCAAAAAGCGCCTGTATCCGTGCCGGTCGACGACATGGCTGAAAAGGATGTCGCTCACAACCTGGGTTATGAAATTAATCAGGACCAGCAAACCGAGCTTGCTGAAACTGAATCCGAATTGTTCCCGAAGCGGTATGAACAGAACAGGTGTAAGATTGATGACGGTTGCCTGCACAAAAAGGCCCAGATAGCAGGCCTTTATGGTTAGCTTGTATGAAGAGGTGAAGTCAGTCATCCGTCTATTCCCATCCGATTTTTATATAATCAGGGATTACCGTTACCAATAATCCGATGCGCCAGAGTCTGCTTACCTTGCCAATTTAAAAACGGATTTTATATCGTCTTTATTCAGCTTCATGAAATTCCCAAGCGTCCTGGTATCACCGGATGTCGCCTTTGAGGCCATCTCGTCAATCTGACTTTCGGTCATGTTTATACCAAGGCTGCTGACGGACACAGGCATGCCTATGCTTTTAAAGAATTTTTCCATTGCTTCTATACCGGCAAGCGCGGCCATTTCCTGATTCGATTTTTTTATACCAAATATTCCGGTTGCAAAGTCAGCGAAACGGCCGGGCTTTGTTTTATAAACGTATCTTGCCCAGCTTCCCCATATCGCGCTAAGCCCCGCTCCATGGGCAATGTCGAAAATACCGCCGAGTTCATGCTCTATATCATGTGTCGACCAATCGCCGATGCCGCCGCATCCGGTCAGACCATTGTGGGAAAGGCTGCCCGTCCACATGATTTCAGCCCTGCCTTTGTAATCCCTTGGATTATCCAGTACGATCATGACATTTTTCATGATTGTTTTTATTACTGCATGGGCTGCGGCGTCGGTGATATCCATTGGAATCTCGGTCGTAAAGTATCTTTCCATGGTATGCATTATGATATCTACGGCTCCGCATGAAGTCTGGTATGGGGAAACCGTATAGGTTAGTTCAGGGTTGAGAATGGAAAATTTCGGTCGGCAAAGGTCGCTTCCATATCCCCTTTTATACCAGCCGTCCTCGTTTGTTATGACGCTTCCGTTGCTCATCTCGCTGCCTGCAGCCGATAATGTCAGGATTACCGCTACCGGCGCACAGTCCTCAGCTGTTTTCTTTCCGATAAAAAGATCCCATACATCGAAATCATTCCTTATACCAAGTGCAATGGCCTTGGCAGAGTCAATTACACTACCCCCTCCGACTGCAAGTACAAAGTCAACGCCGGTTGATTTTGAAAGTGCGATTCCTTCCCTGACGAGCGAAAGCCTTGGGTTTGGCTTTACCCCCCCGAGGAGTTCATATGGAAGTCCTTCATTGTCAAGCGAGCTCTTCACGACGTCGAGCAGACCGTTCTTAACAACGCTGCCCATTCCGTAATGTATAAGCACCCGGGTCGCCCCGAATTCTTTTGCTAGACTGCCTGCTTGTATTTCCGTGCCTTTTCCAAAAATAACTTTTGTCGGGGCGTAATATTGAAAATTTATCATTTGATCCACCTTTCTGCTTATCTAATAATTCTATATACCCATTCTCGCGACATTATGAAATTACGGCTCTTGTTGTGAATTAATGCTGCAAATATTTATCAAATCCGACGGCATGCCGAATTCAGCGGGCATTGTACTTTTCGGCCAGTAGATCGGCGGCCTTTTCAATGAATTTGGAGCCAAGGATAACGGCAATGTCGCCGATTTGCATGTTTTCGTAAAGATAATCGGCTATTGAATTATAATCAGGCAAATATATGGCATCCTTTCCCTTTTCCGCAATTCTTTCCGCCAGCAGCCGGCTGCTTACCTCCGACCCTGTAAACTCCCGGTCATTATATATATCCGCCATGATGACATGGTCCGCATGACCAAAGCAATTTATGAAGTCATTGAAGAGAACAAGGACACGGGTGTAGGTGTGCGGTTCGAACACCGCCCATATTTCCCTGTGGCTCATATTGGATGCGATTTCTAACGTCCCGTTTATTTCAGCAGGATTATGGGCGTAATCGGCAAACACCTTGATGCCGGCGGAATCGCTCTTAAGCTCGAACCGGCGGCGCGGCCCGGTCATGTCATCCAAAGCCGAACTTATTTTCTCAACGGTTCCACCGCATATCCTGCATGCGGCTATAGCAGAAAGAACATTGAGCACGTTGTGTCTGCCCGCTATATTAAGCCGTACCCGTTTTATATATTTTCCGGAAATAAACAGGTCAAACGAAGCCTTGCCATCGGGATCAAATTCAATCCCATCCGCGGAGTATTCCAGATTCCTGTCATCAAGGCCGTATCTTATGACATTGCAGGTAACCGCATTTTCAAGAAAGAGCGAATTAATATCATCATGGCATACAATCAGATAACCGTCATTGGGTATCAGTTCGGCGAATTCCAAAAACGACTGCTGCATGTCAGCGAGATCGCTGAACCAATCAACATGATCGTAATCAATGTTCAGGACTATTCCTATGTAGGGTTTCAGATGAAGAAAAGTGTCCGTGTATTCGCACGCCTCGGTTATAAAGTAATCGCCTGAGCCGTTCTTGACGGTTCCTCCGATAAAATCCGCCTCTCCTCCAATATGGATTGTGGGTTCAAGCCCGCAGCGTTCGAACAGATAGGAAACCATGGTTGTCGTAGTGGTCTTTCCATGGGCGCCTGAAACGGCTATGCCATATTTGTGTGATTTCATTATCTCCCCGAGAAGATCAGCACGGTTCATCAGCCGGATACCAAGTTCCAGGGCTCTGCCGTACTCGCAGTTTTCGGGGTGCACGGCAGCTGTA